>JBEEGY010000150.1:0-5555 GCA_041167145.1 Verrucomicrobiota bacterium | reverse complement strand
CGGCGAGTTGTTTTTCCGCCAGAGCGCGGAGGGCCGTGTCGAATCCGGATGTTACGAAAGTCTGCTCGAGGATGTTCGCGAATTCCGGCCGGCCAGTTAATCTTAAAGCAGCGCTCCATTGCGTGATCGCTTCGTATGTCATCCCTTTCTCCGCACAAGCATCGCCGTAGTACTCGTGTGCCGCCGGAGATCCAGGCTGCAACTCCAGGGTTTTTACATATCTCTTGATCGCCTGATCGTAATCGCGCAGGAAATAAAAGACTCTACCGGCGTGGAGATGGAGCCCGGGAAAGAAGGGATCGAGTTCAGCGGCGTTTTCCATCTGGGCCAGGCCTTCGTCCACTCGGCCTTTGAGAACGAGACACAGACCGTAATGATGTCGAACGCCGGCGAAATTCGCGCTCAATTCTGCGCCGCGAAGGAAGGCACGCTCCGCCGCCGGCCAATCACGTTTGTAATAAATCTCGACCGCAGCCTTTGGGTTGTACGTCTCGGGCAAGGTCTCATCGAGCTCCAGCGCTTTCTGGACTGCGCTCTCGGCCAGCGGCCAATTGTCCGGTGACATAATTCCGTTGGCCGCGCCAAACGAATAATAAAGGCCGAGTCCGGCATAGGCCGGCGCGTAGGACGGATCGAGCTTGATCGCTTCCTGAAAATTGTCGCGGACTCTTTCGTATCCTGGCGCGAGAAAGTTTCGCCAGAGATGCTGACCCTTTAAATAAAACTCATACGCCTCTGTGCTTTGGGTCGGGCGCGTGAAGATCGCGCGCCGTTCCGTGCCGGTAAGTTTCGCTTGCAGCGCATTGGCAATCTTCTCGGCGATGTCGCTTTCGACCGCGAAGATGTCGATTAACTGCCGATCGTATCGTTCCGCCCAAAGATGCGAATCGTTCTCGGCGTCGATCAATTGGACATTCACGCGGACCTGGTCGCCCGCTTTTTGGACCGTGCCTTCCAGAATATTCGCTACGCCGAGTTGCTTCGCGATCTCGGAGATGTTGTCGGGTGCACTCTTGAAACGTTGCGTCGAAGTGCGCGAGATGACCTTCAGATCGCCGATCCGCGAGAGTCTGGTCAGGATTTCCTCCTGAATGCCGTCGGCAAAATAAGCGTTCGCCTTGTCTTCGCTCAGGTTTTCAAACGGCAGGACCGCGATGGATTTGCGCAAAGCCGACGCGCTCGCCTCGACTGTTTTCTCGCGCGTTTCGCCACCTTTGAATTTTTTCGGCGGCTCCGGATTGCCGATCTCATCCGAGTAAAGGTTAACGATCGCAAGCGTGGCGCCGTGTTTCACTTCGCAAGTGCCCAACTCGTGAAAGAGCGGCCGCCAGCGGGCGTATTGCTCGAGGTCGTCGGCGACACGTTTCGACAACAAGATATGTCCCGCGTCCGCGCAATCCATGACGCGTTGCGCAATGTTGATTCCGGCGCCGGCGATGTTGGCCTGCTCATTCAAATCAGTGACCTCTTTAACCGGGCCACTGTGAATGCCCATGCGCACGCGCACCTCAGGATAATTTTTTAGCGCCTTCGCAATCTCCATCGCGCATAGGACTGGCGTTTCAGGACTATCGTGAAAGACAAGCGCGCCGCCGTCACCAGTGGGTAAACGAAGCAGCTTGCCTTGTGCTTCGGCGAGGCGGAATTGATCGGTCGCGCGAACGATTGTCCTCAGTTTCTCCAGCTGCTCGCTTTGCTCATGAATAAGCAACTTGGAGTAACCCACGATGTCGATGAACAGGACGTGCCCGATTTCCAACTTCAGCTCTGACACGGATTCGGACGCCATGGGATTTCTTTATCATGGTATTCGAAATTTCACGAACGGCTGTTAGATGTTTGCCGAAGATTCCGCCTATGCTTTGGACTTTCAGCGTGACCGGGACTGCGAAGCCAGGGAGGGCAGAAAAAGCCAAACGCTTGACGCCCAACGCCGAACACGCAACACAACCAAGCAAGACGGTGTTACGATCTCTTTGTGCATTCATGATTGGTATCTCTTCACGCATTCTCGTTTTCATTTTGGCCCTGAGCTTTGCTTCGGTTGCTGGTTCGCAAGGCCAAAGCCCAGAGAGAAAGTCCGAGGCGGTTTCCTTCAACATCGCGCCGACGCCGGATTGGGTGAAGCAAGTCACAGCTCCCAATGAGGATGCAATGGGCAGTGAGAGTGCCGGTACTGCTTACTTGTTGGTGGACGAACAGGAAAATCTTGAACGCAGCGCTTCCTATTATCACCAAGTGCGCAAGATCACATCGGAGAATGGGGTCCAAAATGGCGCGTCGATTTCGATTTCCTTCAATCCAGCGTTTGAGAAGTTAATCTTCCATTCCATTCGGCTCGCTCGTAACGGGGTCCCGTCCAATAGGCTCGATCGTTCCCACATCAAGCTCCTCCAGCGCGAGGAAAATACGGACCGTTTTATCTATGATCCATCGTACAACGCGCAAATCGCATTGGACGACGTGCGGGTCGGCGATGTGATTGATATCTCTTACACGGTCGAGGGTGCGAACCCGCTAAGGCAAGGAAAGTACAGCGTCATATTTTCGATGCAATGGAGTGTTCCGGTAGTCCGGAATTTCTTGCGGCTGGTGTATCCTTCCAACCGAAATCTTGGTTTCCGGGCGCGGAACGACACGACTCAGCCAACTATCAGCGCAGCAAACGGGATCACGGAATGGTCGTATGAAGCCGCTAATATCCCCGGCCGGAAAGTCGAAGATGATGCACCGGATGATTACTCTCCAACCCGGCGCTTAGAGATCAGCGAGTTCCATGACTGGGCGGAGCTTGCGCAATGGGCGATGCCGCTATTCGAAACCGAAGCCCCGCGTTCGAGTGAGTTCGATGCCGAAATCGACAAGCTCAAGGCAATCATCAATCCGGAGCTGCGTGTCGTGGCCGCATTACGATTCGTTCAGGATGAAATTCGTTACGTGGCACTTAAATCCGGGCCGGGAGCGCGTCGCCCGACTGCGCTGGGTGAGGTGTTGCGGCGTCGATTCGCGGACAATAAGGACAAGGTACTGCTGCTGGTAACGTTGCTGCGCCGAATCGGCATTGACGCTGCGCCCGCCCTGGTGAGTGATTCCTATCGCAGCACTGTCCGGGACGAATTACCCGCGCCGGAAATATTCGATCACGCGATAGTGCAAGTGCGGCTTGGCGAAACCACGCATTGGGTCGATCCGACGCGCAGCGGCCAGCGCGGCCCGTTGTCGCAGGTATTCGTCACGAACTATGGTTACGCGCTGGTGTTGCGACCCGGCAGCAAGGAGTTGACGGCATTCACCACGCCGCCCGGATCGTGGCCCGTCAAGAAGGTCGTCGAAACCTACCGCGTCCGTGCTCCAGAGAAGAGCGCGGAGTTGGATGTAATCTCTGAATACCGCGGCCTGGCAGCTGACAAGACTCGGACCTTATTTCTAGAGAGCGCGCGCGAGGAAATTCAGAAACAGTACTTGCAGTACTACGCCCGTACTTATCCGGAGCTCAAAACGCAGAAGCAGCTATGGTACGAAGAACTGCCAGCGGAAAACGCTTGCAGGGTCACGGAGTCTTACGTTCTTCCGAAAATCTGGGAGCTGAGCGAACAAAAAGACCATTACGAATTGTTTTTACGACCTGGTGATATCCAGTCGGCCATAGGCTCGCCCACTTCGCCGCAACGCGATGATCCCCTCAAGCTGGAGCATCCCAACACGGTTGTTGAGGAAATGAACATCGAGATGTTCGAGGATTGGCCGTTTCAGAGCAAGGGCGACACCGTTTCCACGGACTTTTTTCGGTTCCGCGACGACCCAACCGCCACCGGTTCTCACATCCAATTTAACTATTCCTACGAGACGTTGAAGGGCCGTGTGGAGGTCGGCGAACTTCCGAAGTTCAACGAGGCAATAACGAAGATTAAAGACACACTCGGCTACACGCTAAAATACAGTACGCCGGAACAGCTGAAGAAAACCCGAAGACGCGGCACCTTCAACTGGGCAGTTGCCGCGGCCGCGATATGTTTTTCCGGCACCGCAAGCTTTATTGCCTATCGCTATTTTCGCGACAGCAGGTTGCCGAACCCGGTTCCTCCGCCAATTGATACTCCAGCGCGACTAAATGGCATCGGTGGTTGGCTGATTCTATTGGCGATCGGCCACCTCTTGAGACCGATCGGTTTCATCAAAACAGGATTTGACCTGCTTCCTACCATGCTAAACACGAACTCGTGGCGATCGCTTACAGACCCGATCGAATCCACATATCACGCGTGGTGGGCCCCAGTTCTTCTGTTCGAGCTTTTCTTTACCATCGTGCTCCTCGTGTTCTGTGCCCTCCTCATCGCGTTGTTCTTTACCAAGAAAGCTGCATGGCCACGTTGTTTCGCTGTATTTCTAATTTGCAGTTTCCTTGGAACCGCTCTGGACATCTATTTCGTCCATCGCATCCCGGCGGCGGCCGAATCGATCACCGGTTCGCTCCGCGACATCCTGACAATTACTGTGGGCGCCGCAATCTGGATCCCTTACGTGTATCTCTCGAAGCGGGTGAAAGCGACGTTTCGATACTGATCGCGCCAGGAGAATGTTTTTGCCTCAATGAGTCCTGATTGAATCCTGTCAATCCTCTCCTTGACGACAAACGGCGAGACAGGCTAGGGGAAGACGGATCTCTAAATTAGGAAAGCAGGAAGAGGGAACGGGAAGCTGACCGGCCTATGCCAAATGTTACGCCGCGGCAGGCAGCTTCCCCTACAGAAAAGGAAACCAGAATGAAGCGAATATTTGCACTGTTAATTGCAACGATCGTCTGCGCCTCTGTCGCGCGCGCCGGCGATGTGAAGATCAAAGCTGTGATGACGACAAGTCCGGAAGATGAGCCGGCAACGTCGTTCCCGGCCGATACGCCGAAGCTGTTTGCCATATTCAAAACCAAAGGGATTCAAAACGGCGACAAGGTGCGCGGGGTCTTGATCGCGGAAGACGTCGGTGATGTGGCTCCAGCGAATAGCAAAGTGCTCGAGAAAACACTGTCTCTGGAAGAGGACACCGATGACGGCGACTTCAACTTTAGCAAGCCAACCAACGGCTGGCCCGTGGGGAAATATCACGTCGACATTTATGTCAACGATAAGCTGGCAACGACCATTAAATTCACGATCAAAGCGGGCAACTCGAAGAAGGAGTCTGACGACGAGTCGAACGAGTGAAGGATGAGGGATGGGCGTCGCCTTCGCGCTCCTTTATCATGCACGTTTTCAAGATTTCGCTCGCGCTCGCGACGTTTTGGCTGAGAGTTGTCCATGGCCAAGCGCGCACTGTCTGCCGTTGCGGGATTTCTTAGTCTTTGCCTTCCCTTGTTCGCACAGCAGAGTGATCCGATTTTCAGCGCGCTGAATTCCTCCGCTTTTCGGCTTCCGTCGCTGACGCTCTCGGATGGAGGGTCTTTCTCTTTCTTGAGCGCGGTGGAAAGGACGACGCCTGATTTCCTTCCGGCCTTAAGCATGGCGAATATGACGGCCCGCCCACGGAGAAGCAGTGCCGCAGCAGCGCCAGCCGAGGAT
>JBEEGY010000149.1:0-3274 GCA_041167145.1 Verrucomicrobiota bacterium | reverse complement strand
CGTTTCGCGCCACGTCGCGCGACAAAATTCACCGCATGCTGGAGAGCGGTGAATACATCGGCTGGCTCGCCAGCCCGGCCAATGAGGACAAGATTATCGCCGGCGCCGGCGTACAATTGCGTGAGGTGATGCCTCATCCCACGACAAATTCGGACGGCAAAATCTCCGTCGCCGAAGGCCGGCACGCCATCGTAATAAATGTTTACACGGAACCAGAGTGGCGACGACGAGGTCTCGGCGCGCTCTTAATGAAATGCATCATTGATTGGTCGCGCGAACAAAAGCTCGATCAGCTCGTTCTGCACGCCGCTGAAGATGCGCGCCCGCTCTACGAACGCCTGGGCTTCGTCGCCACCAACGAAATGAGATTCATTGATGACAAAAAATTGTAGCCGCCCCGCTCTGTCGGGGCGGTGCAAGCCGCTCGGGCGGATTCACGGCGACTGAGCGCCGTGGCTACAGAGCCCCTCTCTGACTTAGACCCTCGGCGTTCGCCGTTAAACCGTTCACAATCGCTGCCCAAGCGGCTTTGCCGTGCATGTCGCTCGTCCCAATCACTCCTTTTGGCCTTTGCTTCAGTCTTTCGCCAATTGATAAAGATATTGCACGAACGACATCACCGCCCCGTCATAGTTTTGGATTTTCGGATTAGTCGGCTCGATCACATAGTATTCGTCCGGCGCATGCGCTCCGCTGCCGTGGCCGAGACCAAAATGTCCGGCGGCGAGTTTGAGTGGCTCACCCGTAAAAACATAGCCCGGGTAGGAACCGGCATTGCGTGGCCATAGCAATGGATCGATCCCAAAATGTTTGTAGCTCGCCATCTGCGCTTTGATCAACGCGGATTCGGCCGAGGTACTCGTCGGATCGTAACCGCCGGTCATGTTCACCTCGATATCGCCGAAACCGCGCTTCGCCAAATGCGCTTTTAACGCCGCGAGCGCATCGGCCGCTTTCATCTCGGGGACAAGTCGCATGTCGATCTTGGCCACGGCGCGGTGCGGCAAAACCGTTTTGCCGCCCGGTCCGGTGTAACCACCCACCAGACCTTCGATGTTCACGGTCGGTTGCGATTCGAGTCGCTCGTTTGCTTCCTGCCACGGCAGATCGTTGATCCAATGTTGCGTGCTGAACTGCTTTTTCGCCTGTGCTTCGCTCCGCACTTTCGATACGTTTGCGATCATCGTTTTCTCCTCCGGGCTCAGTGGCCGCGGCTGCGGGTAGTTGTCGATCTTGATTTCGTTGCCGTCGTCCGACACGAGCGTGTTCATGGCCTTGATCAAATGCCAGGCCGGACTGTCGATCATTGCCTTGAGTGAGGAATGAATGTCTTTGCCCGGGCCGCGTCCCCATTTTTCGCCGCTCGAAACCAATTCGAGCTCGATCACACCTTTCGAGCCCAGGTTCACCGTTACGATCCCGTCCAAATCCTGCGCCGCCGACGGCATGAACACACCGACACATTTGGATAACGCCGCCTGCACTTCCGGCCGGTGCGCAATTTGCCCGATGTGAGGCGAACCAATTTCTTCCTCGCCCTCGGCCACCATCACTAGATTGACCGGCATCTTTTTATTAGCGCCGCGAATGGCGTGAAGCGCAGCGAGAAAAGCCGCTTCCGGTCCTTTTTGATTCACCGCGCCGCGACCCATCACGACTTTTCCGAGTCCGGGCCGGTCCACCAGCGCGGCGTCGGTCGGCGGTGACGACCATTCCGCCGGATCGAATTGTTTCACATCGTACATGAAATAAAGGCCGACCGTTTTCTTCGCGCCGGCATCGAGCGTCGCGAACACGCCCGGTTTTCCTTCCGTGTCCACGATCGTCGCCTGCTGAAATCCGGCATCGCGCGCGAGCTTGGCCATATATTCCGCGCCTTCGGGATATCCACGGTTCTCCGCCGCGATCGACACCTGATGTATCCAATCCTGCAATCGCTTCACCGCTTCATCGTGCCGCTTCCCAATCTCCGTTTTGATGTCGGCGAAATCATCGGCTCCTCGCACTGGTTGAACCAAAAACAGCGCGGCCGCGCTCGCTGCCAGAAAAAATGTTCGCGATTTCATGAATCCTTAATGCCTGTTCAGTTTCGGCCTTTCAAACTCTTTCGAGCTCTGTAGCCGCTACCGTTCGCTTCGGCACCGCGTCCAGCAGGCGCAGTTCTTCCTCTCTCAACTCTCAACCATCAACTCTCAACTTCCCTTATCCTCGCACCCTCTTCATCCCAAGCCGAATGATCGCGTCGATCAATTGCGGATACTTCAAGCCAGCCTTTTGCGCCGATTGCGCGAAGTCTTCGTCGTCCGCGAGATGCGGATTTGGGTTTGCCTCGATGAAATAAAGCTCATTGGCCGCCGTCAGCCGCAGGTCGATGCGCGCGTAGCCGTCGATCGTGAGTAGACGATAGATGCGTTTGCACGTCTGCTCGATTTGCGCGAGGAGCGCCGGGTCGAGTCTCTCGGCGGATTGATTCTTTAGTCCCCAGCGTTTGCGATAGTCCTCGTCCCATTTCGCGCGATAGGTCGCAATCCTCGGCTCGTCCGGCGGCACTTCGCGGAAGACCAGCTCGCGGATCGGAAAGACAGTCAGCCGCACGTTGCCCAACAGGCTCACATAAAGTTCACGGCCCTCGATGTATTCTTCCGCGATCACGTCGCTGTCGTGTTTCTCGTGAATAAAAGCCACGCGCTCCCGAAACTGTTCATCGGATTCGACGAAGGAGGCCTGCGAAATGCCGTACGACGCCTCGTCTTTGACCGGCTTTACCATGATTGGAAACTTGGGTCGCTTGAGCCGTGCGATGCGCTGGCCGCGCGGAATGACGACAAAGTTCGGCACATGGATGTGATGATGGCCGAGGATCTTTTTCGAAATCCCCTTGTGCTTGCAAAGAACGAGACCGGTCGCGCCGCAGCCGGTAAAGGGCACACCCTGCATTTCGAGAAGTGAAACGATATTCTGGTCGAATCCGGGGTTGTTCTTGAACTGTTCGACGAGGTTGAAAAGAACATCGGGCGCGAAGCTTTCCAACTTCTGCCGGACGAGGTCGAGGTCGTCGAAGATGGCGAGATGCTCCGCCGTATGTCCAAGCGCGCCAAGCGCATCCATCACATTCTTTTCCGTTTTCCAATCCTTATGCTTCAGCTCCTTGCTCAAATCTTCGTCGATCTTCGTCGGCCGGATGCCGTCGAAAAGCACGAGGACCTTGAGTTTCTTTTTCACGCTATTTGGTGCGCTTGAACTTGCCGGTGAAGAGATAATTCATCACCAGCGT
>JBEEGY010000148.1:0-4389 GCA_041167145.1 Verrucomicrobiota bacterium | reverse complement strand
CAAAACCGATCGCGAAATCTTTTCGAGGACGACTGGACGTTTCTCTACTAATTCGATATTGGTCAATTCCAGGCCAATGGATTCTTTGCCAGACATTCCTGCTTCTACAACGCTAACGGCTGATTCTCTTTTTCAGAACGCGTTTGAGTTTGCCGCGATCGGCATGGCCCTGGTCTCTCCGGAGGGGAAATGGCTCCGGGTGAATCGTTCGATTTGCGACATCACCGGGTACAGCGAAGCGGAATTACTCGAGCGCACCTTTCAGGACATCACTCATCCGGACGATCTCGATCTCGATCTGGCCAACGTGCGCAAGATGCTCGCGGGCGAGATCGACACCTACCAGATGGAGAAACGATATTTTCATAAGAACGGCTCCATCGTCTGGGTGCGGTTGAGCGTCTCCCTGGTAAAAAGCAAGTCGGGCGCACCGCTTTTCTTTATCGGCCAAATACAGGACATCACGCGGAGTAAACAACACGACCAGCAACTGGCCGAGGCAACGGCGGAGATCCAGCGGCTGCAGAGAGGCTTGTTAAAGGTGTGCGCGTGGACCAAGCGGATTGAAGTGAACGGGAAATGGATTCCGATCGACGAGTTCCTGAGCAAGCACTTGCACTTTCAGCTTACACCCGGCACGTCGCTGAAAGGCGGGCTGACCAAGGAGAATTGATGGACGTGCATGTGCTCGCGTCGGATTAAAAGATTTTGTCCGCCACGATCTCGAGAACAAGCGGCGTGAGCATCAGCGAATTCGGGTTTGCTTCGGCCTGCGCAAACTCAGTGCGGACTTTTTCGGCGAATGTTTCATCGATCCGGCCCAACTCTTGCAAGCGCGCCAGACCGATGCCAACGAACGTGGACGGCCATTGCCACATTTGATCATTTGGCGTGAGGCAAAAAATCCGCGGAACCGCTGAACGAACAATGAAACCGTTCTCGACCAGAAGCGGCGGCAACGCCAATCCGATATCCGGTTCGCCACCGGACGCGCGCCAGCTCTCTGCGACCTTGCGCGCGAATTCTTCCTGATTTGGAAGCCGCGGCGAAAACCGCCACGTGAGGTAATGGCCGTACTCGTGGAAAAGAGCGCGGCCGCCCTTCCTCAAGACACCTCCAGTCTTTTTGATTAACAGCGCCGGATCGGTGACGAACGTCGCAACCCATCGGCACCAACTGAAATCGTAATCACCCCTCGGCAGATCGTCGGTCATCAAATCGATCTCATGGATTTTGACGTTGGTGAGCGAGCGAGCGAGCACCGCTTCCTTGATGGCGTTTACGAACTTGCTCGAACGCTCGAGGGCAACGACCTGGCCGGTGGGCCCGACAATTTCGGCGAGATCGACAGTGGCATAGCCGGGCCCGGCGCCGACATCGAGCACGCGACTACCGGTGGTGATGCCGGCCCTTTGCCAGCAGTCCAAGACCACCGGACGCCAGACATCGTGTTGCAGTCCGAGCCTGGCCAGTTCCTCGTCGTGCGTGCCGAGAACATAGTCGCGCTCCGTTGCCATGCGATCATGGTCGGCAAAAGCGGTACGTTTACCAATTCATTGTTGAACGAATTTCAGGCGATGAATCCTGGACGGGATTCGCACTTCGCGGATTTACGAAGCGATTTTTTGCAAAAGCGAGCGCAGATTCTGGAAATCGACCGGCTTGGTCAAATGGTAATCAAATCCGGCTTCGGCGCTTCGCCGGATATCTTCCTCCGTGCCGAACCCGCTGAGGGCGACGCCCTTTATGGACTGTCGTCGTTTCGCCTCGCGCATAAGATCGTAGCCGTTGCCGTCCACCAGGCCGATGTCGCTGATCAATACATCGAACCGGCGGCTCTCGAGAAGCTTCAGGGCGCCTTCGGCCGTATCGGAGGTGGCGACATCATGTCCGCATTTGATCAGCAATCGGGAGAAAACCTGTAGCGTATCCGCGTGATCATCGACCAGAAGGAGATGCAAACTTCTCGAACTGGTGGCGGCGCCATCAGCCGCATCCGTCGATGCAATCGACGGTTCGTGCAGGACATCAAGCCAGACACGGAATGTCGCGCCGCGGTTTTTGCCTTCGCTCTGAACAGCGATCGTGCCGCCGTGAAGATCGAGCAGGGTTTTCGAAATCGTCAGGCCGAGACCCAATCCGCCAAATTGGCGAGTAATAGAAGGTTCGCCCTGTTCGAAAGCTTCGAAAATCCGACGCTGGCGTTCGGGATCAATGCCAATGCCGGTATCGGTGATTTCAAATACAACCTGTTCTTTTTCGTTCGATGAGCGGATCGTGATGCGTCCACCTTTGGGCGTAAATTTCACCGCATTGTTGAGGAGATTCCAGACGACCTGCTGGATTCGGACCGGATCGGCCCAGATGTGATGGTTGGTCGCGTGAAAATCAGTCACGAGCTCAATTTGCTTTTCGAGCATGTCATTCTGCGCGATCTGCACCGCATCGTGCAATAAACGATGCACGTCGATCGCTTCATGATGGATCTCGATCTTGCCGCGTGTGATCCGCGTCACGTCCAGGAGATCATCGATCAAGTGCGCTTCCAGCTGCACGTTTCGCCAAATGGCAGTCATTTCTTCGCGAAATTCCGGCGGCAGGTTCTCGTGTTCGGCCAGGTAACTTGCCGCGACCAGCGCCGGCGTGAGCGGCGTTCGCAACTCATGACTCAACAACGCCAGAAAATCGTCCTTGGCCTGGCTCGCTTTTTCGGCGGCGATCTTGGCTGCTTGCAGTTTTTCTTCAGCTCGCTTGCGCTCGGTGACATCGCGAAAACTCCAGACCCGGCCCACGTTCCGTCTATCGACCGATTGGATTTTTGAATATCGCTCGAAAACTCTTCCGTCCGCGAACTCCAAAACATCAAAACTTTCCGGCGGCGCAGAGGCGTAGATCTCCTTGACCCGGGCGAGGAATTGCGCGGGATCCTTGAATTGGCGGCTAAATTTTTTCCGCAGTTCTCGCGAATCCGCGGAGTTGATGACCTCGCGGGGAAACCCCATCATTTTCGCGTACAACTCATTGAAGTCCCTGACGTCGCCGCTCAGATCCGTTACCACGATGGCGTCCGTGGTGGAGTCCAGCGTGGCCTGCATCATGGAAAGCGAAAGAGCCAGTTCCTCCGTTTTGCGCTCAAGCGCTTCCTTGGCCCGGATGAGCTCCTGCTCGGAACGCTCGCGCCTTGGCCTGCTGCCAATCGGCTCGGTAGGAATTATCATAGGGATTGCGAAAAATGTTGACGCGCCCGCCTTCGCTAGTCAAGCGCCACGGCCACGACACAGCGATTTTGCTTACTGTTCGGAGACCTCCAATTCTCTAAACTCCCATTCATGTTAGAATGAACAGAATTTACCATGAAACGCTTTGTTCTTTCTCTTCTCCTGTCGGGATTTTTCGTTGCCGCGGCCGCCGCGCAATCAACCATCTTCATCGTGCGTCACGCCGAGAAGGCGGAGAGCGCCGGGAACGATCCCGATTTGTCGGAAGCCGGCCGCGTACGTGCGGAGGCGCTTGCGAAAATGCTAAAGGATGCGGATATCACCGCGATTTACGCGACCGAGTTCAAGCGCGCGCAACAAACAGCGGCGCCGCTGGCGAAAAATCTCGGCATCGACGTCACGATCGTGCCCGCGAAGGAAACTGCGGCGCTCAATGCGAAGCTGCGTGATTCACACGGAAATGCCCTCGTCGTCGGTCATGGCAACACCATTCCGGACCTGATCAAAGCGCTCGCCATTAACATTCCGATCAACATCGGCGAGAACGATTACGACAATCTCTTCGTCATCGTGCCTGGCGAAAAGCCGCGTTTGCTTCGGCTACACTATCGATAAGCGCAGATCAGTCCGCTAATTCGTCATCAGCTCTGCTCTAATCCAGCGCTGAGAAAATCTTAGCTTTTCGGTTCGTTCGCGATCTTGAGGACAACCTTGCCGCGCGTGTGATGCGTCGCTGCTTGCTCCAGTGCCTTTGCCGCCTGATCGAGCGCGAGTACTTGCGTGACAACGGGCTTGATCTTCTTCTCGTCGATTAATTTCGTGATTTCCGCCAGCTCCTCCGCATTCGGGTGCGACGCGATCGACGCGCCGCGGATCCCGTGCTTGTCGAGTTCTGTCTGGTCGAGCCTGGCCACGAGCGTGGCGATAAATCCGCTTTTCTTAACCACGCCGTAGGAACGCGCCAGCGTCTCCTTTCCGACTGGGTCGAGCACAACATCGACATCCTTCGCGACGTCTTCGAATTTTGTCTTGGCATAATCGATTGCGACATCCGCGCCGAGTTGCTTTAGCAAGTCCTGATTTTGCGTAGATGCTGTCGCAATTACCTTCGCGCCATGTGCTTTAGCAATCTGGATAGCCATGCTTCCCACTCCGCCCGACCCGCCGTGAA
>JBEEGY010000147.1:0-10168 GCA_041167145.1 Verrucomicrobiota bacterium | reverse complement strand
CGAAACTCGCGATCGCTCAGCGCCATCTTCTTTCCGTGATATTCGAAAACGTAGAGCGTTTGCGGCGGTTCGGTCAGGAACTTGATGTTGATGAAAGGCGCGTGGCTCGTGAAAACGGTCCGGCTGCCTTTGATTCCGATATCGAGAAAAATATAGGTTGCCGCGGCCAGCACCAGATAAGTGGCCACGCGGAACGCCCAAAACATGGCGCGCTCGAAAAGGTCGGTGCGACGGCGATTGGAAGGCGCAGCGTTCATTTATCCGATGCTCATCCGATAACGAGCAACCATTTTTTGGGCGAGATAATTGATGCCCAGGGTGAGGACAAACAAGATGAGGCCAACCATGAAAAGCGCGCGATAATGAATGCTGCCACGCACTACTTCGCCCATTTCCTGCGCAATGATCCCAGTCATGGTGTGCACCGGTTGGAAAAACGCGCCCAAACCTTGCGTGAAATCGGGAATGGCAATTCGATTGCCGGCACAAAGGAGGACAACCATGGTTTCCCCGATGACGCGGCCCAGGCCAAGCAGGATTGCCGAGATGATTCCGGAAAGCGACGCCGGCACGAGAACGCGAGCGATGGTTTGAAGGCGGTTCGCGCCAAGGGCATAAGAAGCTTCCTTGAAACCGCGCGGCACGTTGCGCAGAGCGTCTTCCGCCAGCGTAAAGATCGTGGGAATGGCCATGAGTGCTAGCAAACAACCGGCCGTGACCGCATTCAGGCGTTCGCTGATTGGAAAGAACGGCACCCATTTCATGAAAGAAGTCTGGGAAAGCGCGCGAATCGCTTGGCCCACCACCGCGATTCCGAAAAAACCAAGTACTACCGATGGGATCGCAGATATGAATTCAATGTAAGGTTTGATCAAACGCTTTTCGCCGCTGGCCGCGACCTCGCTCACATAGATTGCGGCCGAAACACCAAGTGGCACTGCGATTACTAAGGCCACGAGCGAAACGAGAATTGAACCGGCCAGCAAAGGAATAATACCGTACCAATCCTGCCAAAAACTCGCGGTTACCCAGTTCTTTCCGAACAGGAACGAAGTGACCGAGCGATACCAAGGAATTGGAACATCGGGATTCCATCGCCGCAACTGGTCCACCGTCTTGGGAAGATTATTGAGATATTCGACGGCACCGGCCTTCCATTTCGCAAACGACTTTTGCGCTTTCTCGCTGGAAGGTTGAGGCGCTTCATTGAGTAACGGCTGAGTGTTTTGCTTCATTGAGATGGCGACGCTCTCGAACTTCGCCGTATTTGTACGCAGCGATTCGAGCGACGCCTTTACATCAATTGGAGCCGCAAGAGCCGCCTCCGAATCAGCTTCAGGAGTTTCGATATCCACGTTGCCGGGTTCGCGCCCAGCCAGAGCTTCGCGCAAGGCCAGCGCCTGATCGCCCGCGTCCGAAACCAACGCACTTAGTTCGGTCCCGGCCCCGGAAAATTTATCGGCGAACTGATCGATTTGCTCGCGCGAATTTGGCACGGATTCGGCCAGGCTGATTTGATGGAGCCAGCGCACCAACGCAGCGTGACCATCGGCCTGTGCGCGCATGATATCGACGTATTCCAGTCCGGCCCGCCGATAGAGCCGCAGGTTTGCCAGGTTCTGCCCGAAGAAGCCGAAGCCTTCGCGAAAGAGAAATATTGTGATTAAGGCCAGGACAACTACGGCGACCAGCGCGTTTCCGCCAAAGAAGCCTTTGATGATCGTCTCGATGGAAAAAATGCGACGGCGCGCCGCGTCTTGGGCACGCAAGATCGACAATCGCGGGGCGATATTTTCCACAATATCGACGATGCGAAGCCAGCTTGGCCGCGGCAAACCAATTAATGTTACGTTTGTGTGACGACGGCCTTGACGGGTCCAGTTTTCATGGGAAACACGACGCGAACAGTCGTTCCCTGGCCGGGCTCGCTCTCCGCTTCGACGCGCCCGCCATGCAATTGCGCGATGTGTTTCACAATGGACAAGCCCAGTCCGGTGCCACCGAGCGTCCGGCTGCGAGCTTTGTCAGTGCGATAGAACCTTTCGAAAATTCTTGGCAGGTCATTTTTTGTAATACCGGCGCCAGTGTCGCTGACGCTGAAAAAGATCTCATCTCCATTGCGACGCGCTTGCAGACGAATCTCGCCACCTTCGTGCGAATACTTCACGGCGTTGTCGAGCAGGTTATACAAAATTTCTTGCAGACGCGTTTCATCGGCCCGCAACGCAGGCAGCTGCTCCGCAAGATCGACAATTACTTTCAACCGCTTCTCCGCGAATTTCTTTTCCCAGTCGCGTACGACGTCGCCGAACAATTTGTCGAGTGACACGTCGCTCAATTGCAGATTCGGCGTGGCGGATTCCAGCTGCGCGAGCGTGAGCAGATCATCCACCAGAAAGCCGAGGCGTTTGGAATGGCGCTCCATTACTTCAAGGATACGAGAAAGTTCCTTGGCCGAAGTCCGAGGATTGTCCCGCAACGTCTCGATGTAGCCGCGCAAGATCGACAATGGTGTGCGCAGTTCGTGCGAAACGTTTGCGACAAAATCCTTGCGCACTTCGTCTAGCTGTTTCAGCTGCGTGATGTCATGAAAAAGAACGATCGCACCGGCAGCAAGATCGACATTCTCTCTCATCGGCATAGCACTCACTTCTAATCTTCGATCCGGGGTTGAAATCTCGGTCCGTCCCGAATCGCCAGCCTGCAAAGCTTTTGATATGAGCCGATCGATCGCGACATCTCGAATCGTTTCGGAGAGGGGCGCGCCCACAGTTACTTCGTGCAAGGAAAAGAGCCGTTGAAATGTTTGGTTGGCCAGGAGGACGCGACGATTAGCGTCGATTACGAGCAGACCGTCCTGCATTGCGCTGAGAATTGCCCGCGTACCCGATTCCCGTTCTGCGATTTGTCGATCGAGTTCCTGCTGGCGAAGAAAAATGTTTTCCAGCGCGATGCCAACCCGGCGCGGCACGGGTCCTCCATCAATAAGAAAGGTGCGAGGTTGCTTGGTCTGGGTGATCTGCCGAATCAGCTCTTCTATTTCGTGCCACGGCGCGATCCATTTACGCCACGCGATATAGCCAAATGCGACTGTCGATCCAACAACCAGGCAAAACAGAAACCAGGACATCCGGCGTCACTCTTCGCGTAAGCGATAACCGAATCCGCGCACCGTTTCGATCACATTTCCGGCCTTCCCAAGTTTTTCGCGCAAACGCCGCACATGCGTATCGACGGTGCGCGTGTCGATCACGCTTTCGTAACCCCAGACCTCGTTGAGCAAACGATCGCGCTCCTGCACGCGCCCGCGCCGCTGCACCAGTGTGCGCAGCAGTTTGAATTCGATGGTCGTAAGATTCACACGCTTGCCCGCGACTGAAACCTGATGGCGCGCCGGATCAATTGTGATCGGTCCAGCCGTGAGGCGTTCGCCTTCCTTCACTTCACCGCGGCGTAGGATCGCCTGAATGCGCAGGATTACTTCGCGCGGACTGAACGGCTTGGTCACGTAATCGTCCGCGCCAAATTCCAGTCCCACGATGCGGTCGATCTCCTCTGCTTTAGCCGTGAGCATCAGTATCGGAATGTGTTGCGTGGCAGAGTCGCTCTTCAAGATTTTGCAAACTTCGAGGCCCGGCATTTTGGGCAGCATCAAATCCAAAATAATAAACATCGGTTTTTCTGCGCGCGCTTTGTTCAGACCGGCCACGCCGTCGCTGGCGGTCGAAACAAGAAAGCCACCCGCCTTGCGCAAATTGAGGGTGAGAAGATCGACAACGTCCCGTTCGTCTTCGACGATCAGGATCGTCTTGCTGGACGGCGTATCCATCCGCAGCGACTCCGGTGAACTTACTTCGCTTCGCTGGCCGGCTTGGTCCCGGCTTTCTCGTTTAGCGCCTGCGTGAATTCCTGCAAACTTGAAACGATTTGCGGCGCCTTGGTCAGGACCGCGCTGGCCAACTTTTCCGAATAATCCGGACGCCGTTGCGACATCTCCGAAAGCGCCATCATGACAGCGAGCGCATTGTTTATCGAGTGTTTGATTTCGCTGAATTTCTTCTGCAGTTGGGCGAATTCTTCAGGCGTAACGTTCTTGGCAGGCTCACTCATGATCGGGGCGATTTCGCTGGAGAAAACAGGCGGCTATGCTTGACTAAAAGGTTCGACATTCGTTGTCAGAATGCCTGCGGAAGTTATCAAGATAAGTGGTGCGCGCCAGCACAATCTAAAAAATCTCCACGTGGAAATTCCACGAGAGAAACTGGTTGTCATCACCGGATTGAGTGGGTCGGGAAAATCGTCTCTCGCCTTCGATACGCTCTATGCCGAAGGCCAGCGGCGCTATGTAGAAAGCCTCTCCGCTTACGCGCGGCAATTCCTCGATCAAATGGAAAAGCCCGACGTTGATTTCATCGAGGGCCTGTCTCCGGCCATCGCGATTGAGCAGAGAAGCGCCGGGGCCAACCCAAGATCGATAATCGCTACTACCACTGAGATCTACGATTACCTGCGCGTCCTTTTTTCCGCCATCGGGCAGCCGCACGATCCGCAAACCGGGAAGCCGATTTTTCGCCAGACACCGCAGCAAATTGTCGATCAGATACTGGCCTGCGAACCGGGATCGAAGATCATTGTCCTGGCCCCGCTCGTGCAGAAGCAAGTCGGTGAGTTCCGCGACGTGATCGAAAAAGCGAAACGGGAAGGTTTCGTGCGCGTGCGGCTGGACGGCAAAATCGTTGAATTGAGCCAGCCGGAGCCGATTCGGCTGAAGAAGAGCCAGCGCCATACGATCGAAGCCGTGGTTGACCGGCTTGTTGTGCGTGAGGGAATTCGAGTGCGGTTAACCGATTCAGTCGAAACAGCGCTGAAGTGGGGCGGGAACAAAATGTCGATCTTGCGATCGACACCAAAAACGCTCAACGCTCAAAGTTCAACGTCCGACCCTCAATTGGAAGAGACTTGGGAAGAAGATCGCTATTCCACCGATTACGGAAATGCGGACTCGGGTTTCACTTTAGGCGAGCTCACGCCGAAACATTTCTCATTCAACAGTCATCTCGGAGCTTGTCCGGCCTGCCACGGGCTGGGCACGCAGCAGATTTGCGATCCGGACCTGATGATTTCCGATCCGGCAAAAACAATTGGGGAGGGCGCAATCACCCCGTGGCGTCGCGGGACCAAGCGAATGCAGGCCTACTATCGCAATTTGCAAAGCGCGCTTCTAAAGCATTTTCAGGTCGATGAAGACGTGCCGTTCGGTGAATTGCCCGAACCGTTCAAGGAAGCGCTCTACTTCGGCACGGGCGATCAGGCGATCGAGATGAGTTTTGGGAGCAACGGCAAAAGCAAAGTGGCCAAGCCGTTTGAAGGGTTGGTGCCGCAGATGCAACGGCTTTATGAGGAAACGGAGAGCGAGTTCACTCGCAATCGCATCCGCGCGTTCATGACGCGTGTGCCATGCAAAGTTTGCGGCGGTGCGCGGCTGAAACCGGAAATCCTCGCTGTTACGATCAAAGATCGACAAGGGAACGAACTGAACATTCATCAGTTCAGCGAACAGACGATTGAGGTGGCCGCGCGTTACATCGACAATCTTGCGCTGACGTCGCAGCAACAGCGAATCGCCGCCGAAGTGGTGCGCGAGATTCAGTCGCGCCTGCGGTTTCTTGTCGAGGTGGGGCTCGGATATCTCACGCTCAATCGCGAAAGCGGAACACTATCAGGGGGCGAAGCGCAACGTATTCGGCTGGCCACGCAAATCGGTTCCGGTCTGGCCGGTGTTTTATATGTACTCGACGAGCCGAGTATAGGATTACACCAGCGCGACAATGCGCGTCTGCTCGAAACGTTGCGACGGCTGCGCGACCTCGGTAATTCCGTCATCGTGGTCGAGCACGACGAAGAAACGATCCGCTCCGCGGATCACATTGTCGATCTTGGGCCAGGCGCGGGGCCGCGCGGTGGGGAGATCGTCGCGCAAGGACAGCTTCAGGACATTCTTCGCGCGAAAAACTCGTTGACGGCCGATTATCTTTCCGGTCGTGCCCGCATTGCCATTCCGCGACAGCGGGTGCGCCTCGACAAGATCGACGATCGCACCGCGCGCGAGTCGGAAGTCTCGGGCTGGCTGACGGTGGTCGGGGCGGCCGAAAATAACTTGAAAAACATCACCGTATCATTTCCGCTCGGCGCGCTAACTTGTGTGACGGGCGTTTCCGGCAGCGGCAAATCTACCCTCGTGGACGACATTCTGCGTCGCGCGCTGTTTCGTTTTTTTTACAACTCGAAAGATAAACCGGGAGCGTACCGCGCCCTCCGGGGACTCGACCAAATCGACAAGGCGATTGTCATCGACCAAAGCGCGATCGGGCGCACGCCCCGCTCGAATCCGGTTACTTACACGGGCGCGTTCGCTCCGATCCGCGAACTGTTCGCGAAACTGCCGACGGCCCGTGTGCGTGGCTATGACGCAGGTCGTTTCAGTTTTAACGTGAAGGGCGGCCGTTGTGAAAATTGCGAAGGCGGCGGTTTGATTAAGATTGAGATGCACTTCCTGCCCGACGTTTACGTCGAGTGCGAGGTCTGCCGCGGTCAACGTTACAACCGTGAAACGCTGGAGATCACTTACAAAGGGAAAAACATCGCGGACGTTCTCAACATGACCGTAGATGAAGCCGCGCGATTTTTTCGCAATGTACCGAGCATTTCGGACAAACTAAATGCGTTGCTCGACGTGGGACTTGGTTATTTGCGTCTGGGGCAGGCGGGCACAACACTTTCCGGCGGCGAAGCGCAACGGGTAAAGCTGGCCGCAGAACTGGCGAAAAAAGCGACCGGACGAACTGTTTACATTCTCGACGAACCGACGACCGGGTTGCACTTCGCCGATATCGAGAAGCTGCTGCAAGTGCTCATGAAGTTACGCGACGCGGGCAACACGCTCGTGGTGATCGAGCACAATCTGGAGATGATCAAATGCGCGGACTGGATTGTCGATCTTGGCCCGGAGGGCGGTGAACGCGGCGGTGGGATCGTGGCGGTGGGGCCGCCGGAAGAGATTGTCCATCTTGCGGAGAGTTATACGGGCAGATATTTGCGACCCTTGTTGGAGAAGAAATGAGGACGATCGCCATCCTGATATTGTCGATCTTGTCTTGGCAGACAGGGCGCGCCGAGTTTTCCGCTGACGTGGCGGACGCAACAAGACCATTGCTAGATGGCGTTCCGGAAGTCGCGGTGGTGCGTTTGCGCGGTTTGCTTTCGCGAAATCTCTCGGAGACAGAATGGCGCACGACCGCCGAGAAACTGACGGAGGCGTTGCTGGCCGCAAGCCAGCCAGGCGATGCCTTGTCGTTGCTCGATGACGCGCGGTTGCGGGAAGTTGCTCCGACAAAATATTGGCGGGCGCAAGCGCTGGCTAGTTTGCGCCGACCTGCGGAAGCATTACTGCTTTATGAGCAGGTCGCGGCCGACGAACATTCTCCATTTCGCGCCAACGCGATTTTTGGCGCAGGAGAAATGTTGCGCGTGCTCAATCGACCCGACGGGGCGGCGCAGAAGTTCCTGGCGCTGTCACGCGACCCGGTCTGGAGTGTTCGGGCGAGACTTCGTGCGACTGAGCTGTTTCTCGACAACGGGGATGTGGTAAATGCGCGCCGGACTCTGGACACGGTGCAACCGAAAACGGAGGCGGATAATCAAGAGAGTTCTCTTTTGCGCGGCCGTCTTTCCATGGTGCAACGGCCG
The DNA here is from genome assembly GCA_041167145.1 of Verrucomicrobiota bacterium. GTDB lineage: Bacteria > Verrucomicrobiota > Verrucomicrobiia > Chthoniobacterales > UBA10450 > Palsa-1382. The sequence goes on along the minus strand of JBEEGY010000147.1, from coordinate 2,422 downwards.
GACCGAGCGATCGATATATTTCAAACCATCCTGCGAAAACCGCGTGGGGCTACGCACGACGTGCTGGTGGCGGCTCTGTTCGGAATAGCTGATGGGCACTTGCAACAAAAGACACCCGAGGCCGGCGACGACACCTTGGAAGATTTTATCGAGCATCATCCGTACGATGTCGATCTTGCGCGAATCTTCGCGAAACTAGATGAGCTTTATCGCGCGGAGCGGAGGCCTTCTCGCAGCGAGCTCCAGCGATGGGCGCGCGATGTGGAGCAGCCCCGACGAGCGTTTGCGCAATGGTATCTGGCGCGTTCGGAGCTTCGGGCGGGTCATGCCGACGAAGCCTTAGGACTATTTACGGCATTGCGGCAAAGCAAACCGAGATCTAAGGAGATTGTCGCCGCGTTCCCGGAGTTCGCCGAACTTGAAATTCGAAATGGCCAGCTCAGCAACGCCATTGCAATTTTGAATGAGGCGCGGTCGCTGCGACCGGAGGGAGGTTTGCTCGATCGAATCAATTTTCTTGCCGGGCAGGCCCAATATCAGGCTAGGCAATTTGAGGCCGCGGCTGCAACTTTCGAACAGGTCGCGCATTCATCTTCGCCTTTGGCGAGGACGTCGCTCTTCAATGCGTCGCTCGTCTCGTTGCAGCTCGGCAACCACGCGCGCTTTCTCATCAATGACGGCGACTTAAACAAACAGCCGGGCGAGGAGGACTCGCGCGCCGGGTTGCGCTTGGAAGAGGGTCTGCTTCAAGCAGCCAGGGGTGACAAGAATGCACCAGAGTCGCTGCGCAGTTTCCTCCGCGATTTTCCAAACGACAAGCGCGCATCCGAAGCTTGGGTTGCGCTCGCCGAACTTGCTTTTCACGCAATGCCGCCGCGCTCGGACGAGGCGAGAAAGGATCTGACTCGCGCATCTGAAACAAAACCGACTACCACAGCTGCGGAGCGCGCCGATTATTTGATGATCTGGATCGAGGATTCGGCCAATACGAATGAGACGAAAGTAATCGAACGAGCGAAGGAGTTTCTCGCGCAGCACGGTAACTCGAAGTTGGCGCCAGAGGTTCGACTGAAGTTGGCTGAAGAATATTATCGCCGTCAGGATTTCCCGAACGCTCAAACGGAGTTCGAAACCTTGGCCGAGAAAGATCGATCCGGACGGCTTACGGAAAAGGCTCTTTTTTTTGCTGCGAAGTCAGCTGTTTCGAGTATGGCACCCCACGCGCTCGATCATGCGATTACGCTTTTCGACCAAGTCGTACAGTCGAATGGAGAAATGAAATGGGCGGCGCGTAACGAACAGGCTGCGATTGAACGCAAACTAGGAAAGCCTACGGACGCGCTTTCGTTATACGAAGAAGTCTTGAAGAACGATGCCCGGCCGGATGAAAAGAGGGAGGCACTTTGTGGCAAGGGCGATATTCTTTTCGAGATGGGCGGAAACGATTCGAAAAATTACGGGCGCGCCATCGAAGTTTACGATGAACTTGCAAACAATGCCGACAAGCAAGTGCAATGGCGCAACCAAGCTCTTTTCAAGAAGGGAATCTGCTTGGAAAAAGACGCGGACCGTGCGGGCGCACTCGCAACCTTTTTCAAAGTGATCGACAACGAAATTCGGCCCGATCGCCCCAATGAATTGTTTTGGTTTTACAAGGCCGGGTTTAACGCGGCGCGCCTGCTGGAGGATGATTCGAAGTGGCAATCGGCCGTGGCTATCTACGAAAAGCTTGCCGCCGCCGGTGGCCTTCGCAGCGAGGAGGCCAAGGCACGGTTAAACCGTTTGCGCTTGGAACATTTCCTCTGGCCGGAGTAAACGGGGACCAGATTACCTCTACTTATTTGACCGAGGATTCTTCCAACTCATCCGTCGGCGGAGTTTTTGCCCAACCTGTTCGATCGGATGTTTTTTTCCGTCTTTTAGCAGCTTGTCGTAATGGCGTTTGCCATTCGTCATCTCGCGTATGAATTCGCGCGCAAACTTGCCTGAACGAATATCACGCAACGCCGTGGCCATCCGCTTTTGCACGGACCGATCGATGATGCGCGGACCGACCGTTAACGCGCCCCACTTGGCCGAGTCCGAAATCAACTCTCGCATGCCCGCGATACCTGCTTCGTGAATAAGATCGACAATGAACTTTAGCTCGTGCAGGCATTCGAAATACGCCAATTCCGGAGGATAACCGGCGCGGGTGAGCGTTTCGAATCCGGCGCGAATCAGCTCACTGGTTCCGCCGCAAAGCACGGCTTGCTCGCCGAAAAGATCTGTTTCCGTTTCTTCCTTGAAAGTCGTTTCAATTACACCAGCGCGCGTGCAACCAATGCCTTTCGCCCAAGCCAAGGCGGTCTTTGTGGCCTGGCCGCTGAAATCTTGGCGAACTGCGATCACTCCGGGAACGCCGCGGCCTTTGGCGACTTCA
>JBEEGY010000146.1:0-3662 GCA_041167145.1 Verrucomicrobiota bacterium | reverse complement strand
ATGCTACCGCCGGTCCCCCTCCGGATTTAGATTTTTGCCCGCGAATCACACGAATCACGCTAACAAGAAATCATAGGGTACCAGGCAGATTAAGAAAAAATTCGCGTTAATTCGCGCTTGCCGCGCCGTAGCTGAACAAGCGGAGGCGGGTGATTCGTGGGCCACTTCGTAGTCAGCTGACCCACTCGACGATGATGCGCCAGAGAAGACGTTTCGATTCGGTTGGTTGATGTGCCATGACGCCCCGACAGAGCGGGGCGGCTACAGCGGTCCCGCTCCAGACTTAGATTGTTGCCCGCGAATCACACGAATAACGCTAAAAGAGAATAATTGGATACCAGATAGATTGCAGAGAATTCGCGTCAATTCGCGCTTGCCGCGCCGTAGCTGAACAAGCGGAGGCGGGTGATTCGTGGGCAATCTGAAATAAATGCCAGCCTTGCTCAAAAATTGACGGTGTGGCAAAAGCAAGGCCGTGAATCTGAAGGGTTTCTTTAGGGAGCTGAAGCGGCGCAATGTCTACAAGGTTGCCGTCGCGTACGCAATCGTGTCGTGGCTGCTGATTCAGGCGGCGTCGATTTTGTTCCCAACCTTCGAAGCACCCGCGTGGGTGATGAAAGTCTTCGTTGCCATTCTCGTCCTTGGCTTCCCGATTGCGCTGATCTTTTCGTGGGCGTTTGAGATTACGCCCGAGGGAATCAAGCGTGAATCGGAAGTCGCTCCTGAGCAATCGATCGCCACTCACACCGGACGCCGGATTGTCGCCCTGACGATTGCGCTTGGCGTTCTCGCGGCCGGCTTACTCGCTTTTCAACTCATGCGCTCGAAGTCACCGGGCACCGCTGTCGTTTCACCAACGATAGCTCCAAACACGGCCGCCGAGATTCCGAGCAAGAGCATCGCGGTGCTACCGTTCGATAATCTGAGCGATGAGAAGTCGAATGCCTATTTCGCGGAAGGCATTCAAGACGAAATACTGACGCGTTTATCCAAAATTGCCTCGCTCAAGGTCATCTCGCGGAGCTCAACGCAAAAATACAAAAGCGCGCCGGATAATTTGCGGGAAGTCGGCCGGCAGCTTGGGGTCGCCAACCTGCTCGAAGGCAGCGTACAGAAAATTGCCAACGCCGTGCACGTCAACGTGCAGCTCATCCGCGCCGCCACCGACGAACATCTGTGGGCGGAAAGTTATAACCGCAAACTCGACGATGTTTTTGGCGTCGAAGGCGAAGTCGCGAGCGCAATCGCGGATCAGCTGAATGCCAAGCTCAGCGGCGCGGAACAGAAGGCGGTCACGGATAAGCCGACTCAGAACACGGCCGCGTACGACGCCTATCTGCGCGGCCTGTCGATCGAGCACGATCGCTTCAGCTACTCCGCCTTTAAGGAAGCTGCCGCAGATTACGTGCAGGCTGTGCACCTTGATCCCAAGTTTGCGCTAGCCTGGGCACGACTCGGCGTGATGCGGAGTTTTCTCTATTTCAATGGCGTAGATATAAACACGAATTCGGCCGCAGCGGTGAAGGAAGCTGCAGATCGCGCGATCGAACTTCAGCCGGAGTTAGGCGAGGCCTGGATCGCGCAGGGCGCTTATCGTTATCGCGTTTTGCGGGATTTTCCGAGCGCGCTCCAGGCCTATAACGAGGGTCGCAAGCGTCTGCCGAATAGTTCCCTCGTCTTCGAATACCTGGCCTACGTGGAACGTCGACTCGGCCATTGGAAAGAGGCCGAGTCGCATTACAAAAAGGCGGCGGAACTCGCCCCCCGCGATCTCCAGCTTTGGGTGTCGATGGGATCGGAGTTCTTGAATCTCCTGCGCCGTTTCGACGACGCGCGCGCCGTCCTCGATCGGGCGCTCGAGCTTTCGCCTAACGATGAGGGCGCCCTGGCCAACAAAGCAAATCTTCTGCAAACGGAAGGCCGGCTTGACGAAGCCGCGAAACAGCTCGCGCGCATCCCAGCGGATTCGACCGACGATTTCGTCGTTCTCATCCGGGCGGTGCAAGCGATGTTTGAAGGCCACTTTGATGCCGCCATTGCGCTGATTGAACCGAGAACTACACCAGCAAAGCCGGGAGACTCGCTCAACACAACAGCCAAGACGTTCCTCGTCCAGCTCGGCTATTGCCAGGAATGGACCGGTCGAAGCAAGGAAGCGCGCGCCACCTTCGCGCGGGCAATTCAGGCGATCAAGCCTACTCCGGATTACGTCGTCTCTCCTGAGAGCCTGGGGTTGCCCTATTTCCTCGCGCTCGCTTATGCCGGTCTTGGTGACAAGGAGAAGGCGTTGGAGCAAGCAAAGCGTGCTGTGTCTGATTACGCCACCGACGCGGTCGCCAAGCCGGGCGCTGAAGTTGTGCTCGCCCAGATTCAAGCGCGTTTCGGTGATTTGGATTCAGCTATCGCGGCTCTTCCGCATCTGCTCGAAGTCCCCGCTGGAATCACGCCGGCCGATCTCCGCTACAATCCTTTTTGGAATCCACTGCGCAAAGATCCGCGCTTCGCCAAACTGATCGCCGGCCCCAAAAAATAAGCGGCCATCATTCCATGTCCGAAACCGAAAAAACCAAGCTCCGATTGGAGATCGCGCATGTCCTCTTCATCGACATCGTTGGTTACTCGAAGCTGCGTATTAACGACCAGAGCGAGCAGATTCAGAGGTTGCGGGAAATCGTGCGCGGAACAGAACAATTCCGCTCCGCCGAGGCCGAAGGCAAGCTGCTGCGTCTGCCAACGGGTGACGGGGGCGCGCTCGTCTTCCGAAACAATCAGGAAGCACCGGTCCTGTGCGCCTTGGAAATCGCCAAGTCGCTGAAGGATCATCCGGAGCTGCCCGTTCGGATGGGCATTCACAGCGGTCCCGTTAATGAAGTCACCGATTTAAACGAGCAGGCGAACATCGCCGGCGCCGGAATCAACATCGCGCAGCGCATCATGGATTGCGGCGATGCCGGTCACATCCTGGTTTCCAAACACGCCGCCGAAGACCTCGAGCAATACGACCAGTGGCAGCCATATCTCCATGATCTCGGCCAATGCGAGGTCAAACACGGCGAGCGATTGCACGTGGTGAATCTCTACACCGACGGGCTGGGCAATCCGTCGCGGCCGGCGAAATTCCAAAATGCAGCGCGCTCTGAAGGCGTTGTAGCCAAGCCGCATAAACTGTCGCCCGTTCTCATTGTGATCCTGTCGCTGATCGCGCTCGCCATGGTTTCGGTCATGTTCGCCCCGGCGATTATGAAGGTAGGGATCCCGCGATCGCGGGAGGCCGTCCGTTCGAGCGGAGGAGAAGAAAAACGCCGTAGCGCGGCGTCGCCACCAGTTCCCGAAAAATCGATCGCGGTGCTACCGCTGGTCAATACTAGTGGCGATCCCGGGAATGACTATTTCTCCGACGGCCTCTCGGAAGAGTTGATCGCGGTTCTCGCAAAGATTCCCGGTCTCAAGATCATCGGTCGCAGCTCTTCGTTTCTTTTTAAAGGAAAGTCCGACGACAGCCGTACGATTGGCGAGAAGTTGGGAGTGACAAACCTGCTCGAAGGCAGCGTGCGTAAACAAGGGGAACGCGTCCGCATCGTCGCAGAACTGATTAATGCGGCCGACGGCCGAGAACTCTGGTCCGATACATACGATCGCGAGTTGAAGGATGTTTTCGCAGT
>JBEEGY010000145.1:0-6294 GCA_041167145.1 Verrucomicrobiota bacterium | reverse complement strand
AACGGAGAGACTCGGTATGTGCCGATGATTCCTGAATTCCGAGCCAGACAGCCGTCTCTCAGGTTTTTGAATTTCGAAGCTCTCGGGATGACTTGAGCTTAACCGACTGCCACAGATACATCGATGCAAGGCTACGATAGGGTTTCCACAGAAGGGCTCGTCTGAGAATCTCCGCCGGCGCAGGCAATTTCTTCAACCCATAGGCCGCTTGCACGGCACGCTGAATACCAAAGTCCGATGCAGGAATAACATCAGATCGACCGAGGTTAAATATCAAGAAAACGTTGACCGTCCATTTTCCAATTCCGGGAATCCGTGTCAAAGCGTCGGAAATCTCGTCATTCGACATGTTCGCGAGTTGGTTCGCGGTTTGACGATTAGTTAGGAACCAATTAGCCAAATTGAGCGTGTAATGTGCCTTAGCATCGGAGAATCCGAGATTTTTGAGACCTTGGCCTCCGAGTTTGATCACCTTTCCGGGATTCATTGCTCCGTTCATCGACTGCTTCAGCCTTTTGAAAACTGCTTCTGCGCCGTTAGCAGTCATCCGTTGATATAGTATAGCCCGAACCAAGGCCTCGAAATGCGGTGTTTTCGAGACTTTGACCTTCAGCCGACCAATCTTTGGAATGACTGATCGAATTACTTGTCCAAGTTGCGGGTCGGCGGCGGCAAGCGCGTGCTCGACGGGTCCGAAGGTAGCGCTATCTTTCACCTTAGTGACCATTATTGTCCTAGCCGTATTTCACCGCGGGACCGAACGTATACCGAGCGTCCATACGTCTGCCAAAGGGGTTTCTGAAAAACGAATTCGTCACAACAAGGAACTATATCGGATGGCGGCAATCGACTGCCATACATCGATGATGTTTCTCCGCGGGAGCTGCAGTCGGCGCTGTCTCTTCGCTGCGCACAAAGACGAAGACCAAAACAGATGCGATGGCAGCAACGATCGCAGCCAGCAAGCTTGCGGCGGCAAAGCCATCGGCGAAGGCAGCCAGCCCAGCGGAACGCAGTTGCTCCTGCAAGATCTTCGGGGCGGCGTTTAACATTCCTGACAGGTCGCCCGAGGTAACGCGTCTGGCGGCGCCCGTCGCCGCCGTCGGGTTGAGGCCGATTGTAAGTGCGGCCATGACGAAATTTGCTCGGACAACATTGGAAAGGACAGCGCCGAGTCCCGCTGTGCCAACCAGGATCCCGATGAACCGTGTCGTGCTCGCGAGACCGGATGCCATTCCCGCTCGTTCTGGCGGCACCGAACCTCCCAGAACTTTAACGGTCTCACCATTCAGCAAGCCAGCGCCTGTGCCAGCTACGAGCATACTCAAGATGAAGATCGGATAAGGTCGCTTCGATCGGGATAGCTCCCAAAAGAGTAAGTTACCGATAAGTGTGACAGCGAGGCCTCCAGTCAGCAGCGCACGACCCGAAAAGTGATTCGTTAGGTTTGTCGTTAGACGTGGCGTCACGACCATGGGCAGCGCAAAAGGAATCATCGCCAGTCCGGCTTTGGCTGGTTCGAAGCCATAGGCATTCTGAAGAAAAAGCGGCAGGTAAAAGATCATCACCTGCGCAGCCGCGCCGTAGCCCATCATGGCGAAGACCGAGCCGAGGAAGGTCGGGCGTTTGAAGAGATAAAAATCGACCATTGGCCGCTCCTGTCGAAATTCAACAAGCACAAAGACGACAAAGCAGACCGCGGCGCAGAGGAATCGAAAAAGGATCGGCGCGGCTGACCAACCCGCGTCGTTGCCATCGATCAAAGCCCAGACTAGGAGAAAAAGACCCGGGCTGAAAGTTAGGATACCTAACGAGTCTAATCGCTTCGCTTTTGGGTCGCGCGATTCTTTGACCACGGCGATCGTCGCGAAAATCAGAACCGCGCAGGCCGGAACGTTGACAAGAAAAACCCAGCGCCAACCGAAAAGCTTCGTGATGACGCCACCCACAATCGGGCCGGTCGTTAACGCGATGCCCAAAGCTGCGCCCCAAATCGCGAAGGCGCGTCCACGCTCCGCTCCCGCGAACGTGTCCGAGATAATCGCGAGCGCTGCGGTTAGTAAGAGGGCCCCTCCTACGCCTTGGACCGCGCGCGCAAGATTTAGCACCAGCGAAGACTGTGCCAAACCGCAGCCGCCAGATGCAATCGCGAATAGGACCAGGCCAATCAGCATTGCCTTTCTACGCCCACAAAGATCGGCGTACGCGCCAGCCCCTAGCAGGAGCGCGGCGTAACTAAGTAGATAAGCGCTGATAACCCATTCTATTTCTCTAAAGGACGCTCTGAGCGCTCGCCCGATTGCCGGTAACGACACAGCGACGATATTCGAATCCAGCATAATCAGCGACGAAACCAGAGAGGTCGTCAGCAAAATCCAAAACTTGGAGCGCGCCGCAGCTCCTAGATCATCTCTCGCGCTCATTTAGTTACCTGGCGAAACATCGGGATAGTATTGCGGCGCCTCGCGCCGATCGAACATGCCATAGTCACGCACCACCCGAACACGACGGAGGCGGGCGTCATCTTGCAATGAGATTTTATCGTCAAAGGCCTTCGCCGCAGCTTCGTCGCGCCAGGACAAAAGCAGAATGATGTCGCCCGGTGTTAGCACCGCATCGAAGACATCCCACCCAATGAGACCCGGAGCATTTGGTGTATAACCTAACCACTTGGCGATCTCCTCAGCCTTTCTCTCCTTCAGCCATTCGGGCGGCCGCTTGGTATCGATCAAAGTCACGGTCGTGCCCTTGCCTACCTCAGTTTCATCCAACCGTTGCTCCTGTAACTCGCACCCTTCCGGGAGCCGCGTGTCTTTAGTGATCTGACCTACCCTAAGATGATAATCGAGCAGGACCTCGGAACGTCCTTTCTCCTGTATCTCGTGATGCTTCGCGCGCGTCCGCCAGCGCACCACTGCCTTTTCATCGCGCCAGTTTGAAAGCGACAGTATCCAGCCCTCTCGAGTGAGGCTGCCGTAACGAATGTTATCGACGAATCCTTCCACTTGCTCGAGTTCCGGCCGAAGCATCTTGGCGTAGCCGAGATAAGCATCCCATTGTTCCGGTCGGGGATGCACTTCAAATATGACTGAAAACATTACTGCCTCCTTGGTTAGTTAGTCGTTAGTTACATGGTAGCGACGCAATCGATCTCGATATCGAAAGGTCCGGGCCATGCCGGGACGCAAACGAAAATGCGCGCCGGCGGGTTCTTCGGAAAGTAACGGGCGTAAACCGCGTTGACCGCGGCGAATTTCTCCACCGAAGTGCAATAGACGTTGCACTTGAGTATGTTTTCTAAAGACGATCCCGCCGTTTCGAGACAGAGCTTCATTTGCTCCAAGACCAGTTCCGTTTGGCGTTCAATGGGAGCTTCGATCACCTTTCCCGTCTCCGGATCGAAGGGTGGAAAGCCCGAGACATAGATGGTGTCGCCACTGCGCGTAACTGCCGAGGTAGGCGCCTTCCAGTTTTCCAAATAAGTCGACAAAGGTTCAACGCGGATGATTTCTCTTTTCATAATGCTTTTCGTTGGGTTCTCGGGCACTCGCCATTCGACGTCCGCTACCGACTCGCGCTCGATCTTTCAGGTTCTTCCAAATGTGCATGACGGCGTAGCTTCGCCATGGACGCCACACTTGCGATAGCTCTTCGGCTTGTTTTGCGCTCACTCCGCCAAGGTTATTGCGCACGGCGATATCCTCCTTTGGAAAAGCATCCGGCCAGCGCGAGACGCGCATGGCAATGTAATGCGCAGTCCATTGGCCAATGCCGGGCAAGGCGACCAATTGGGCGATGTCGGCTTCCGGGCTTGAACCCGCGTCCAGCTTTAACGCGCCCGCATGAAAAGCCCGCGCCAGGGCCATAATGCTGGCCGCGCGCGCGCTGACGATGCCGAGCTTCGCGAGATCTCCAACGCTCGCCCTAACGACTCGGCTGGCGAGCGGCGAGAGCCGCGTCAGTTCTGGAAACGGCGTCTTTATCTTTTCGCCGAAAGCGTCCGCGAAACGACCGGCGATCGTCGTTGCTGCTTTCACCGTTATCTGCTGTCCGAGGATCGCGCGGAATGCCATTTCAAAGCCGTCAAAGGCGCCGGGAACGCGCAAGCCAGGGCTGCTGGTCACGCTTTTTTTCAGCAGCTTATCTTTCATCAAATGCGCCGCGATCAAATCGGGCCGCGCGCCGAGATCGAAAAGGTTGCGCAACCTGCCTAACAATGCCGGGAGAACGGGCGCGAGCGTGTGGGTAAACTCCACCATGAGCGATCGCTTTTCCGGCGCTTGCGTGACCCTGATCCAGCCGGTGCGTTTGCCCAACTGCACCGTGCGCGCATAACTCTCCTCGGTGACAAATTCCACGTCGCGGATCACGCGATCGCCGAGGAACCGTAAGAGGTCCTCCCAATCGTAAGGCGGCCGATAACTGAGTTGCAGAATAGACGTGTCACTGGCGTCGATCGTCCCGTTACGCTCCGTCGCGCGTTTGCGCAGACGAGTCGGCGGCATGCGATACTGCGTGCTGAAAGCGTCATTGAAGCGGCGCAGGCTGGAGAAGCCGCTGGCAAACGCGATCTCGGTGACCGGCAGTTTGGTTTCAGTCAGCAGCTGTTTCGCCAAAAGGAGACGCCGCGTTTGCATTAACTCGATCGGAGACACGCCTAGCTCCTTCTGCACGATGCGGCGCAACTGCCGGGAGCTTATCCCAAACTCCGTCGCCACTTCTTCCAGCCCGGCTCCTTCATCGATCAGTCCCTCGTCGATCCGGCGCGTGATAAGATGCGCGATGCGATTCCCCTTATCGACCGGCGCGTGACCTGGCGCCAATTCCGGCCGGCAACGAAGACACGGTCGGAATCGCGCTTTCTCCGCCGCCACCGCGCTTTTGAAGAAGCGGCAGTTTTTCTGCTGGGGCGTCTTCGTCGGGCAAATCGGACGGCAATAAATGCCGGTAGAAGTGACGCCGACAAAAAAGACTCCATCAAAGCGCGGATCGCGGGATTTCAGCGCATGGTAGGCGGCTCGATCGTCAATCATGAGAGCGGATTCATTGAACTCAGCTTAAGCCAGTCGTGAAGAGATACTCGCCATTTTCGGACGCGAAATTATTTTATTCTCATGTCCGAAAACGGCCAGCGCCATCCCGAAAACACGTCATCTTGCAGGCCATGAAAGCAAACGAAAAGAGAGAGACGACCTATTCCTACAAGATCATGCAGTCGCCGGTCGGCCGGTTGAAACTGGTGGCGAGCGAGCGCGGATTGGCCGCAATTTTATGGGAGAATGACGATCCGAAACGCGTGCGTCTCGGCACGCCGGTGGAAGATAAGAACAATCCGGTGCTTCTTGAGACGGAGCAGCAGCTAAATGATTACTTTGCCGGCAAACGCAAAAAGTTTTCTATCAAGTTCGATTTCGCGGGCACCGACTTCCAAAAGAAGGTGTGGGAGACACTCGCCGCCATCCCCTTCGGCGAAACCCCGAGCTACGGTGAGATAGCGAGGCGAATCGGGCGTCCCGACGCCGCGCGCGCGGTGGGAGCAGCGATTGGGAGAAATCCAATCTCCATCGCGGTCCCCTGCCATCGAGTCATTGGTTCCAACGGCAAGCTAACCGGATTCGCCGGCGGTCTCCATACCAAGGCATCGTTACTCAGCCTCGAGTCGGAAAGCCAAACAGTCTGATCGCCGCAGCCGACAATCTGGTTATCGAGGACATCGTCCGTGGCAAAAACAACAGCGGTTCTCAAATGTGCCGACGGCGTTACGCCCTCGGGTGGCGGCAATCCGATTTTGCGACAAAGCTGCAAATCGCCGGCTTGGACATCAGCCGCAGCGGTGTGTCTAAAATCGAAGCGCGCCTTTCGTATGTGGATGACAAGACACTTCTCTATTTAGCAGAAGTGCTAAAGGTACAATTACAGGAACTCTTTCCGACCCGACCGCCTGGCAATCGAATCTACGATTTCATCGAGAAACTTGAGACGACGCGATTTTGATGCCCCGGTTTTTGCCTCGCTTTCCGGCAGAAATTTCTATACGGACTTTCTATACGGCAGCCCCAAAAACCGGCAAATGGCAGCTAATCAGAGCTAATGCTGAATTCAGATAAGTCCCTGATTCCTAGATCGTAGCTAACAATGGCTAACGATAGCAAAACCCCATTTTCGAATTACAAATCAGCTGCTCTACCAGCTGAGCTATGCCGGCGTTTCCGACCACCTTCCGCTTTTTCGCTTTAGAGGCAAATCGATTCAGCGAGCTGGCAGGCGCACATGCGACGAATAACGCAAAGGATT
>JBEEGY010000144.1:0-8005 GCA_041167145.1 Verrucomicrobiota bacterium | reverse complement strand
AGCTCGCGCAGCGTTTTTCCCGCCATCACTTTTGCGGCCAGTTTGGCCAGCGGCACGCCAATCGCCTTGCTCACAAATGGCACCGTGCGCGACGCGCGCGGGTTCACTTCGAGCACGTAAACATCATCGCCTTTGACCGCGAACTGCACATTCATCAATCCGCGCACGTTTAACTCGCGCGCCATCGCTTCAGTAGCGGCCGAAATTTCGCCGAGAACCTTTTGTGGCAAGGAAAACGTCGGGATCACGCACGCGCTGTCGCCGCTGTGAATCCCGGCCTGCTCGATGTGCTCCATGATTGCGCCGATCACAGTGGTCTCGCCGTCGGAGATGCAATCGACGTCCACTTCAATCGCATCTTCGAGGAAACGATCGACCAACACCGGTCGATCCGGCGTGACCTCAATCGCGTTTGCCATGTAACGCCGCAGGTCCTTCTCATTGTAAACGAGCTCCATGGCGCGGCCGCCGAGAACGAATGAGGGACGAACCAAGATTGGATAACCGATCTTATTCGCAATCGCGACGGCTTCATCGGCGCTGACCGCGGAACCGCTCGGCGTTTGCCGCAAACCGAGTTTGTCGAGCATGGCCGCGAATAATTGTCGATCTTCCGCGGTTTCAATGCTCTCCGGTTGGGTCCCGAGAATTGGAACGCCGGCGTCTTTCAGTCCGTCCGCGAGGTTGAGGGGCGTCTGTCCGCCAAACTGGACGATGACGCCTTCCGGTTTCTCCTGGTCGTAGATGTTGAGCACGTCTTCCAGCGTGAGCGGCTCGAAATAAAGTTTATCGCTTGTGTCGTAATCGGTCGACACCGTTTCCGGATTCGAGTTGACCATGATGGTCTCGAATCCGAGCTCGCGCAGTGCGAACGCAGCGTGCACGCAACAGTAATCGAATTCAATGCCCTGGCCGATACGGTTGGGCCCGCCGCCCAGGATCATGACTTTGCGTTTGTCGCTTTCGCGCCGCTCGTTCTCATCTCCGTAGGTGGAATAATAATAGGGTGTGTACGCTTCGAACTCGGCTGCGCACGTATCGACCAGCCGATAGGTGGGAACGATCTTGTCGATCTTCCGCCGGTTGCGGATTTCTTTGTCGGAGGTTTTGGCGGCGACGGCAAGTTGCCGATCGGAAAACCCAAGCTTCTTCGCGCGCAGGAGTGACTGGAGGTCAGGCTTCCAGCCTGACTCGGCCGACAAGCTTCCAGCTTGTTCGTCTGTGGTCAGCACATCGCGGCATTCAAGAATAAATTGATTGGCGGAAACGGCTGCCTTGTGGGGATTTTGCGCGATGTACGTTCGACAAGCGTTCAGGTGATTAACATCGCGTACAATGGTATCGAATGTCTCGCTCATCCAGAGCGCTCCTTGTCGACCTAACTCGCGATTAATTGTGTTTGCGCTGAAGGATTTCCACGAGTGCAGAATCTTTGTGAGCGGACAATTTTCCAACGGCTTAACTAATGCGTGCACGTGATTTGGCATCACTACGTACGCGTCGAGCAAATAGCGTTCGCCATGGAAGTGGCATAACGTTTCTTGAACGAGTCGTGCCGCTTTTTGTTGGCCCAACAAACACGAGCCATGTCCTTGATCGAACCATTGTTCGCGTTCTTCTTCGAAGCTGCGCATGTATTCGCGCGCGGTTTTCCAATCCCACGGCTGCGGGTGATGCTTTAACCATTGCTTGCGCTCTTCACGCCATTGCGAAAGAACATCGTGTGCGATGGAATCAGCCAAGCGAAAGGTGACAAAGTAAGTGGCGCCGGCTTGTTCCCAATGCGGAAGGTGCCGGTTTGTTTGCGAGAGGTCAGCGTGCTCGTCAAACCCGATGAATCGACGGTCTGGAAGACCGTCGGCCGAGTCAGGCTGGAAGCCTGACTTCCGAACAGGCGCCCTACCCAAACCGCGCGCTACTTCCACGATCTGACGAATGTTCTGCAAGAACCACTTGTCGATCTTAGTTAGTCCATAGACCTCGTCGATGGACGCGCCTTGTTCGAATGCTTGTGCGAGATAAAAAATCCGCTCCGCGTTGGGGATCGAAAGTTTCAGACGCAGTGTTTCAGGATCGATATGTTTATCGGCGCCGTCGCCGCACAAACCGAAGCGCTTGATCTCCAGACTGCGCAACGCCTTTTGCAATGCTTCCTTGAACGTGCGGCCAATAGCCATGGCTTCGCCCACGCTTTTCATCTGCGTCGTGAGCGTCGGATCGGCCTGCGGAAATTTCTCGAACGTGAACCGGGGCACTTTCACGACGCAGTAATCAATGGTCGGCTCGAATGAGGCGGGTGTTTCGCGCGTAATATCGTTTTTGATTTCGTCGAGCGTGTACCCGACGGCCAGTTTGGCCGCGATCTTGGCGATCGGAAATCCGGTCGCCTTGGAGGCGAGCGCGCTTGAGCGCGAGACGCGTGGATTCATTTCGATCACGACCATGCGACCGTTGGCTGGGTCGATGGCGAATTGAATGTTCGATCCGCCGGTCTCGACGCCAATCTCGCGGATGACAGCGAACGCGGCGTCGCGCATCAATTGGTATTCTTTGTCGGTCAGCGTTTGCACCGGTGCGACCGTGATCGAGTCGCCGGTATGCACACCCATGGGGTCGAAGTTCTCAATCGAACAAACGACCACGCAGTTGTCGGCGCAATCGCGCATTACTTCCATTTCGAATTCCTTCCAGCCGACGAGCGACTCCTCGATCAGGACTTCATTTACCGGTGAAAGATCGAGGCCGCGCGCCACGATCTCGTTCAATTCGTCGCGATTATAAGCGATGCCGCCGCCACGTCCGCCGAGGGTAAATGCCGGACGCACGATGAGCGGAAATGTTCCAATTTCATGGACGATGCGAGCGGCGTCTTCGAGTGAATGCGCCACGCCCGAGCGCGGCACCTCGAGCCCGATGCGCAGCATCGCTTCCTTGAACAACTGTCGATCTTCGCCCTTGGCGATGGCTTGCGCGTTGGCGCCGATCAATTTCACGCTGTGCCGCGCGAGCGCGCCGTTGCGATACAATTCCATAGCGGCGTTGAGGGCGGTTTGGCCGCCCATCGTCGGGAGAAGCGCGTCCGGCTTTTCGCGTTCGATAATCGCTTCGATCACTTCAGCCGTGATCGGCTCGATGTAAGTGCGATCGGCGAATTCGGGATCGGTCATGATGGTGGCCGGGTTCGAATTCACGAGCACGACCTGGTAACCTTCCTCGCGCAAGGCTTTGCACGCCTGCACGCCGGAATAATCAAATTCGCAACCCTGCCCGATCACGATTGGACCGGAGCCGATGAGCAAAATTCGTTTGATTTGATCGTTCCGCGGCATCTGCGCAGCCGGACATTAGATGAAATTAGCGCAACGTCACGGCGGAACATAGGCCTATGGCCTGTGCGCCCAGACTAGAAGTCTATGTTCCGGCCTTGCCGCGGCATCTGCGCAGCCGAACATTACGACCAGAGAAAGCACGCACTTTGCTTTACAAGTTCGGCGGACATGCGCACTGTTTCTTGGATGAAGAGCTGGCCAGGGTTTTTGTTTCTTCTTTTCATTGGGCTCACCCCGGCCCGCGCGGTTCTTTTCGATTCAACCGGCGACCCGACCTTTAATACGACTGCGCCGGGCGGTGCCCTGGCCGGCAGCGGCTGGCAGTTCCAGGGAGATTGGTTGGGATTTCTCGGCACGCCGATCGCACCAAACTACTTCATTAGCGCCGCGCACATTGGCGGAAGTGTTGGCGACCTTTTCACCTTTGGCGGTGTGCAGTACACGACGACCGCCGTGTTCAATTCGCCCACCAGCGACCTACGCATCTGGCAGGTGAGCGGAACATTTCCGACCTTCGCGCCGATTTACACTGGCAGCGATGAAGTCGGCAAATCTCTCGTCGTGTTTGGCCGCGGCACACAACGTGGCGCCGAGGTCAGCCCGGGTGGCATGCTGAAAGGCTGGTCCTGGGGAACATCGGATAGCGTGCAACGCTGGGGGACGAACGTCGTGTCGAGCATTTATGCCGCGTCGGCGCAAAACGATTTTCTTGTCGCGGCATTCGATCACGGATTCAACATTAACGAAGCGCACCTTTCCACGGGCGATTCCGGCGGCGCGGTTTTTATTCAGGACGCATTCGGGACATGGTCTCTCGCGGGCATCAACTATGGCGTTGATGGTCCCTATGCACTCGACTCTCTCGGTAACGGGCAATTTGACGCCGCGCTTTTCGACCAAAACGGCTACTATCTCCAGAACAGCATGGGCGTGTGGGAAGCGGCCAGTGGCCCGGGCAACTTTTACGCCACGCGAATTTCTTCCAACAGCGAGTGGATCGCGAGCGTCATTCCAGAGCCGGATGTTCCGATGCTTCTCCTTTGCGGATTGTCGATCTTGCTGATTGCGCCACACATCGCTTCACGTCGCAACAAGTAGCGCTACATTTTCTCCGGCACTTTGATGCCGAGAAGATCCAGCCCACGTTGCAAAACGCGCCCGGTCAATTCACAAAGGGCGAGACGCGAACTGCGCGTCGGCTCTTCCGATTTCAACACCGGACACGCTTCGTAAAAGGCATGGAAGCTATTCGCCAGCTCGAACAAATAATTAGCGAGCATATTTGGCCGAAAGTCGTTTAGCACTTGCGGAACGATTTCCGCAAACTGTGTTAGACGCTTCGCCAAATTAATCTCGGCGGGCTCCTTCAGGATCAACTTTGTAGCCACGGGCCTGTGGCCCGTCTCAGATCCGACCTCCCACAGGGGCGTGGCTACATCCGCTTTACGGAAGATCGAACGAATGCGGACGTAAGCGTTTTGTAAATACGGCGCCGTGTTTCCCTGTAACGACAACATTCTGTCCCACGAGAAAACGTAGTCGGTCATTCGATATTGCGAGAGATCGTAATACTTCACCGCGCCGATGCCGATCTTCTGCGCGATGTCGATCTTGTCGGCCTCACTCAAATCAGGATTTTTTTCTTCGACAATTGTCCGCGCACGCTGCACTGCTTCGTCGAGCAGGTCGCGCAATGGCACATTCTCCCCTGAGCGCGTTTTCATCAGCTTTCGGTTTTCGCCGAGAATGCTGCCGAAAGTGATATGGCGAAAGTCCGCTGCGTAACCGGCGCGCCGTGCGATCTCGAAGACCTCCTTGAAATGGAGAATCTGGGGCGCGCCCACGACGTACCAAATCGTATCAGCTTTCAAATCGTTGGCGCGGTAATCGACCGTCGCGAGGTCGGTTGTAGCGTAATTAAAACCGCCGTCTTTTTTGCGAATGATGGCCGGTTTGTCCGCCAGTTCGGGAATGTCGCGGAAGAAAACGACAACCGCGCCTTCGCTAATTTCGGCGATCCCTGATTTGAGCAATCGCTCGACCACGTCCGGCAAACGATCGTTATAAAAACTTTCGCCGCGTTGGATGTCGTAATGAATATCAAGAACCTGGTAGGCACGTTCGAACTCCTGCATCGATAAATCGACGCTCTGTTTCCAAATAGAAACGTTCTCCGTGTCGCCCGCTTGCAGCTTTACCAGTTCCTGGCGGGCCGCTTCGCGCACGGCCGGATCAGTTTTCGATCTTTCATTCGTCTCTTTGTAAATGCGGACGAGTTCGGCGATCGGATCGCGCGCGAGCGATTCTCGATCCAGCAAATTCTTCCAGCCCCAAATCACCATGCCGAACTGGGTGCCCCAGTCGCCGACGTGGTTGTCACGAACAACATCGTGACCGAGAAACGTTGCAATGCGTGCCAGGGAGTCGCCGAGCACGGTGCTGCGAATGTGGCCGACGTGCATCGGCTTCGCCACGTTGGGCGACCCGAAATCGATCACGATTTTTTTCGGGCATGTCGATCTTGCCACCCCGAGCCGATCGTCCGCCAAAATCTCTGCGGCTCTCTCCGCCACCGCTTCCGGGCGCATGGTGAAATTGATAAAGCCCGCGCCGGCGACGGTTGGCTTCTCGGCAAGATCGCTCACGTCGAGGTGAGCGAGAATTGTCTCCGCTACGTCCCGTGGCTTTTCGCCGCGCTGCTTGCCCAGAATGAGCGCGGCATTCGTTTGGTAATCGCCAAAGCGCGCGTCGGTCGCCAGCGTCAATTCCCCGGCATCGGGGAGGCCGGCCTTAGCGAGGGCATCGGATAGTCTGCGTCCGAGAAGAGACTGAAATGTTTCCATGATTCTTCATCCACAGATTCACACAGATGAAACACACATAAAGTGTAATTCTGCAGACGCTTCGCTGTGCGAAGCGCGGCGCTGATGTGCGCCGGTCGAGAGCAACGGCTACAGTTTAGTTTGCGGATCCGGAACATAGACTTTCAGTCTGTGCGCCCAGCGGAATTCTATTCTGCTGAATTCGCGAAGGACAGCCCCGAAACCATTCGGGGCTGGGCGCACAGGCCAAAGGCCTACGGGGCGTATTGCCACCCATCTACGGCGACAACTCAAGTTTGCGGACGTTCCTGAAAGATCGACAAAATATTCTCGGCGGATTGCGCAGTGGCCAGACGCTCGCGCACCGCGCGGTCGTTCAGGAATTTCGCGATCGACGCCAGGGTGCGGAGGTGCGTTTGGAATTGGTTTTTCGGCACAATAAAGAGAACAACAAATTTCACCGGCGCATTATCAAGCGCGTCGAATTCAATGCCGCTGCTCGATCTTCCAAACGCCGCCACCACTTCATCGAGGCGATCGGATGAAGCATGCGGAATAGCGATGCCGAATCCGATGCCGGTACTCATGGTTTCCTCGCGCTGTTTGAGCGAAGCCAGGATGCTCTCGCGGTCTTCGGCTTTGATTTTGCCCAGACGGACGAGCAAATCGATGAGCTCGACAATGGCCGGCCAACGCTCGGTTGCCTTCATCTCTGGGATGATTTGCTCGGCGGATAGTAGGCTGGCCAGCGACATGCAAATTCCCCAGTGGGAGCGAAAGCTTAACGAGAGTGTTTCGTATGACAAGCGTGATTTGTTCGCATCAATTATTACTCCTCACGCACTTTGTAATCCAGATGCCGGTCGAGCAGCCAGCGCACACCGAGCAGATCGCGAACGGTCTTGAGACCCCGGCTGCCGAAGCCATATTTGCTTTGACCGAAACGGCGCGGGCGATGGTTGACTGGGATTTCGACGATGCGATAGCCGGCGCCCTTGGCGAGCGAGGCTATGAAGCGATGCATGCCCTTGAAAGGAACAAGGGCATCACGGCATTCGCGTCGCATGGCTTTCAACGTACAACCGGTGTCGCGGATGCCGTCCTTCGCGTAACGACTGCGCACGAAATTCGCCACGCGACCGATGATGCGCTTGAGCAACGGATCTTTGCGCGACTTCCGATAACCGCAAACCATATCCGCCCCACGCGAAATCTCGGTGAGCAATCGCGGAATATCGGCCGGATCATTTTGCAGGTCGCCATCGAGCATGACAATGGTGGCCCCATGAGCGGCTTGGCAGCCGATGTAGAGGGCGGCGCTTTGCCCGGTGTTTTTCTCGATGCGCAACAAGCGAACATTGGGCGCGCGCTCAATTTTGTCCGCCGTGCGATCGACTGACCCATCGTCGACAAAAATGATTTCATGATCGATGCCGGCGAGCGCGGTGCGCAATTCCGATTGCAAGATCGACACGTTCTCTTCTTCGTTGAAGACCGGCACGACCACCGAGACCTCGGGCGAACGCGCTGCTTCATTCATAACGGCAGGGTACGGTAGCTTCGGCAAAGGAAAACCTGCCACAGACGAACCCGATCGCCGAAGCGGCGCACCTCGATCGTGCCAATTGGTTCAGTCGATTGAAACGCCGCCACGATGTTGTGCGGAAGATCGCCTCCCTCGCCCTCGCGGATAAAAAGCGCGCTGCGGCCGACGAAAAGGCTGCTTCCCTTTTCCTCGGTATAAACATCCTCGCCGGCAGGAAAGGCTTTTGGCGGCGCTTCGACAAACTCATCGTAGCGCGGCCAAAACGAAAACTGATTGAGCATGGCTTGCGATTCGACGATGTAGACGGG
>JBEEGY010000143.1:0-3981 GCA_041167145.1 Verrucomicrobiota bacterium | reverse complement strand
CGACCTCCCGCGCGTGATCCGGCCGGATTTGGTTCTGACTGACGAGGGGTACACGATTGCCGAAATCGATTCAGTTCCCGGCGGAATCGGACTGACCGCCTGGCTCAATCAAACCTATTCGGCATTTGAGAAGGAAATCGTCGGCGGCGCGGATGGAATGCTGGACGGATTTCAATCCGTTCTGCCGAACGGAGGCGACATTGTCATTTCGCAAGAAGCCGCGACCTACCGCCCGGAGATGGAATGGATAGCAGCGCGCTTGGAGGGACGCGCTCCGACGCGTCCAAGGACGGCACAGAGGCCGTCCCTCCAAGAAAGCACGTGGCGCGTCGTTTCTGCGGAAAACTATGAGCCGAAAGATGGCCGCGACGTTTACCGGTTCTTCGAGCTGTTCGACCTGCCGAATATTCCAAACATCAATAAGACGCTGCGCGCCGCGGGCGAAGGCAAAATCAAAATCACGCCGCCAATCAAACCTTATCTTGAGGAAAAGATGTGGTTCGCACTTTTCTGGATGCAGCCGTTGCGCGAATTCTGGCGGCGCGAGCTGGGCGAGAAATATTTCCTGCAATTGCAAGAAGTCATTCCTTATAGCTGGTTACTTGATCCGACACCATTGCCGCAACACGCCGTCATTCCCCGATTGGAAATCCACGACTGGCGCGAAGCCGGCCGGTTCAGCCAGAAAGATCGCAATCTCCTCCTAAAAGTAAGCGGGTTCTCACCGCTTGGCTGGGGCAGTCGCGGCATTGCGCTCGGGAGTGACCTTCCGCACACGGAATGGCAGCAGCGGATCGAGAACGCGCTCACGACGTTTGAAACCTCACCCACGATTCTGCAAAAGTTTCACAAAGGTCGCCTGTTCGAACATCGCTATTGGGATGCCGATTCCAGCGAATTAAAAACGATGAAAGGCCGCGTCCGGCTTTGCCCATATTACTTTGTCGAACAGGACAAAGTTAAACTTCGCGGAGCTTTAGCGACGATCGTGCCGGCCGACAAGAAGCTATTGCACGGAATGAGCGACGCGATTCTCGTTCCCACAAAGACCGCAGAGTCCGTGGCATAGGGCTGGAATTATCCTGCACGATGTCGTCTAGTTCTCGGTAGACGTCATGCCACGACACCCTATGAACTCCTCCTTCGGAGGATATTTGTCGGTTTTACTGGGGCTCGCGCTTTTTTGGGGAGCGATGTACTATCGGGTGCTCGGATTATCGCCACATTCGGGTACTTTGTTAGCGCTGGCGGGGTGTGTATGCCTGGTAGCGTATCACGTTTTTCAACGAAGTGTTTCGCGATTCCGTCTTATTCCTTATTGCAGTGGCCATCGTGTGTTTACTAGCAGCTCTGCTTTTCGAACTGTGAGGGCTAGGATGCATGGCAAACGGCGAATGGATTGAATCGCATGTGCCGGCGCGGCTTGATCGTTTGCCGTGGAGCCGGTGGCATTGGCTGATTGTTATCGCACTCGGTGCGACATGGATTCTCGATGGTCTGGAAGTGACTTTGGCAGGCGCACTCGGCGGAATCCTGACGCGCCGCGAAACGCTCGGACTGAGCGACGCGCAAGTAGGCGCAAGCGCCACGTTCTATCTGGCGGGCGCGGTAATCGGCGCGCTTCTCTTTGGCTACGGCACAGACCGACTGGGACGAAAGAAGTTATTTTTTGTGACGGTCGCCGTTTACCTGATCGCGACAGCCTTGACGGCGTTCTCGTGGAGTTTCACAAGCTACGCTTTCTTCCGCGCGCTGACCGGCGCGGGCATTGGCGGAGAATATGCAGCGATTAATTCCGCAATCGATGAGTTGATTCCGGCGCGCGTACGAGGCCGCGTCGATTTGATGATCAATGGCTCGTATTGGATCGGCGCGGCACTCGGTGCGGGCGCAACGATCGTGTTGCTCGATCCGCACCATCTGCCGATCTGGCTGGGGTGGCGATTCGCTTTTGGGATCGGCGCAACGCTCGGTCTGTTCGTGATGTTTGTTCGTCAATGGATCCCGGAAAGTCCGCGCTGGCTGATGATTCACGGACGGAATGATGAAGCCGAAAGGATTGTCGATGAAGTTGAATGGAGGATTGCAGGAGCTTCAGATTCGGCGGTCATAGACCGCCGCTACAGTGACGCGCCGCCGATACGAATCCGCACGCGTACGCACACACCGTGGCGAGAAATTTGGAATGCAATCGTGCACGAACACCGCCGGCGTTCGGTGCTCGGTCTTGTCCTGATGTTGACGCAGGCGTTTTTCTACAACGCGATTTTCTTCACCTACGCACTTGTGTTGATGCGTTTTTATGGCGTGCCGGCGAAAAGCGTCGGCGGCTATCTCCTGCCGTTCGCGCTCGGAAACGCGCTCGGCCCATTTGTGATCGGACACCTCTTCGACACGATTGGCCGCAAAACCATGATCGCCGCGACGTATGCAACCTCAGGTGTACTTCTCGCACTGACCGGTTGGCTTTTTCATCTCGGAATGCTGACCGCCCAAACGCAAACGGTGGCGTGGTCGATCATTTTCTTTGTCGCATCGGCTGCGGCCAGCTCGGCTTATCTGACAGTGAGCGAAATTTTTCCGCTGGAAATCCGCGCGTTCGCGATCGCCATCTTCTATGCAGTCGGAACTCTGGCGGGCGGAGTGTTTGCGCCATTGCTGTTCGGTTGGATCATCGGAACTGGATCAACGACGGCGTTGTTCGCTGGATATCTCGTGGCAGCGGCCCTGATGATCGTTGGCGCGATTGTCGAAATCTGGATTGGCGTGCCAGCGGAACGGCAGGCGCTGGAACAGATCGCGGCGCCGTTATCGAGCCGAGTATAGCGGCGTTTCGCGAGCGCCCCGTCTGTCATGTCGAGCCAAGTCGAAACATCTCTCGCTATTCTCTGGGGATGGTAAGAGATTCCTCGACTTCGCCCAGAATGACACGGATTCGGCGGTCATAGTCCGCCGCTACAGGGGGCCGAAATCTCTTTGGTAGGGACGCGCCTCCGGGTTCTCCGTAGAATTCATTCCACAGTCGGACGGCTCGGAGATCTGTCCCTACCTTTAACAGTCATTTCGCAGGTGTGGATCGGGCCGGTCAGCGTCAGTTCGCTGCAGTAGAGATGAAACGCGTCGACGCGAAACATTCCAGCATCAAGATCGACATTCGACTTAAGAAACTTTCGCAGCGCACCGCCCGGAACATCACGGCAGCGCGCGAGCGTGACGTGCGGATGCCACGGCCGCAAATCCGCTTCCAGTCCAACGGCAAGCGCGGCTTCCTGCACGCGTTTGTGAAGCTGAAATAGATGCGGGTGACCCGCGCCGACACCGATCCAAATAATTTTCGGCAGACCTTTCGCGGGGAACGTTCCGAGGCCTTCGATGGGAAGAAAAAACGCACGAAACTCGATCGCGCTTAGTTTTTCGCGCAGCGCAAGATCGACATCTTCCGCCACGTCAGGAAAGAACCCGAGGGTGAGATGCATTTGATTGCCCGCGACCCAACGCACGCCTCGAATGCCGGGGTCAAGATCGACAAGTACTTTTTCGATGGAAGCGGGCAGGTCGATCGCGACGAAGAGACGATCTGTTTTCACTTCGAATCGTGTACATCGGCACCGGCACGCGCCTGGTCACCGCTTTGACCAACTTGTGATGGTAGAAATCCATTTACGATTCTCATCACGCGTGCTGTTAGACTTGGAAAAAGCGCGTTGGCCACAATGATGAAATAGGCTGGCAACGGCATCGTGAGCGCTGGTCGTCCCTTGCCGCAGGCGGCGAGAATTTTTCTGGCGGCGGCCTCGGCGGAAATGGAGGCAAATGGTAATGCACTTGAGGTCGCGAACCATTCGTACTCGGCAGAGTGATCACCCTTGAATTTGGCGTGTCCTTGCGAACCTGTGCGCATCATCCCAGGCGTGACTGTGGTGACGTAAATGTTGTCGCGCGCAAGTTCGGCTCGAATCGCATCTGAGAAACCAGTGAGGG
>JBEEGY010000142.1:0-3438 GCA_041167145.1 Verrucomicrobiota bacterium | reverse complement strand
CGCCAGCAGCCACCAACAAATGGCATCGAGCACGAGCATGGCGCCGATAATGGTGAAAATGAAAGTCACAGCGTTAACGTAGCCATTCTGGAGCCGCAGCCAACGGCAGCGGCGACACCAAGACGATAACTGAGTTTGGACGTTGAGCCTTGCGTGTTTTCCCTGTCTTCTAAGAACGTGACAGTTTTCCTCGGTTGCGGGTTCGCCGCGAAATATCTGGAAGGCGGCGGGAATTTCTCCGTGCCGCTGCAATGGATGCTCGGGCTGCGTCGATTGAAGCTCGACGCCATTTGGCTGGAGCTGTTGCCGGCAAGCAAAAACCCTCGTGCCGAGCGCGCGAAGATCGACAATTTCCAGCGACAGTTGCGCGCGCATGGGCTGGCCGGCCGTTATTGTTTGCTTTACCAAAAACCGGCGACAGATGCGCACAGTCTCGATCAGATGCGTTGCATCGGTTTGTCGAAGCGCGAACTACTCAATCGGCTCGCCGGGCCCAACACCTTGCTCAATCTCAGCTACTCCATTCATCCGCCGCTTCTTTTACAATTTGAGCGCCGGATTTTTTGCGATCTAGACCCGAGCGAAATCTTTTACTGGATGACGCAAATGGAGATGGGGCAATCGCATCATCACGAGTTTTGGACGATTGGACTGAACGTTCACGGGCGCGATTGCCGGCTGCCGAAAACTGTAGGGGCAGCCATGCCGGCTGCTTCTTTTGCATCGCAGGCGACACGCCTGCCTCTACAGAAGATCGATTGGAAAACGTTCTATCCGCTCGTGGACACAAAGTTGATGCGGCCCCCACGGCGTCCGCGTTCGGCCAAGTTCACCACGATCGGGCAGTGGTATTGGAGCGGCGCGGTCGAAGTAGCCGGGGAATTTCCGGATCTTTCCAAGAAGTTCGCGTTCGAGAAGTATCTGGATCTGCCAAAGCGAGTCCCGCAAGCAAAGTTCGAGCTGGCCATGAATATCAGTTCGGATGATCCGGAGAAAGTACGACTGGAGGAGCGCGGCTGGCACATTGTCGATCCACACCGTACGGCGCGAACGCCGGGAAAATATCGCCGATATTTAGCTGGCGCCCTGGCAGAGTTTACGGCGATCAAAGGTGTTGATGTCGCCTGGCGAACTGGCTGGTTGAGCGATCGTGCGGCGGCTTTTCTTGCCCTGGGCCGGCCGGTCATCACGGAAGACACGGGCGCGGCGAAATATTTGCCCAGCGAGAACGGGTTTCTATTTGTGAATGGACTCGAGGAGGCAGCGGTCGCAGCAAAGAAAATCCTGTCAGATTGGCCTCGACTATCGAAGCAGGCGCGTGCCTGCGCCGTGGAGGTTTTCGATTCGAAGATGAATTTGAGGAAAATCCTCGATGTTTAAGGCTGATTCTTCCTGTAGCGGCGGTCTATGACCGCCGGGACTAGTTATTTTCGGCGCTCATAGAGCGCCGCTACAGTCCCGAAAAAGAGGATTGATTCTCCGATTGCAAAACGATTTTGGGGTGTTACTCGTTGTCCGGTTATGGCTGACCTGATCAAAACGGACGAGGCGAAAACGCGCCTGAAGAAGATCCCGGAATGGGAGCTGGAGAAGAAGCACATCGAACGCACATTCGAGTTCGATGATTTTGCCGATGCCATCGATTTTGTGAACGCGATCGGAGAAGTGGCCGAAGATGAGGAACATCATCCCGATATCGATATTCGTTACAACAAGGTGCGTCTTGTCCTCTCTACACATAGCAAGGGCGGATTGACCGAGCTCGACTTCGCCCTCGCGGAACGGATCGACACGCTGGCCGAATAGGCGTGACATGGAGCCGCGCGGAAACGGGCCAAGATCAAAGATTCGGCTCTGGGTTGCGAGCGTACTCGTTTTTCTGGTCGTGGCCGGCGTCTGGAAATTTATCGACTACCGGATGCAGCCACCGCCGCCGCCGAATCCGGTCGCGCCGGTAAAGACGCCGTAGTTTTTTTTTAGCGGCGGTCTATGACCGCCGGATCCTTGTCATTCCGAGCGAAGTCGAGGAATCTCTTACGGTCTCCGGCCGGGACGAGAGATGTCTCGACTTCGCTCGACATGACAAACGGCGCTCATAGAGCGCCGCCATAGGCTACTGCTGATTGCCGATCGGCGAACGGCCTTCATCCGCATCGATGAAGGCGAACATCGTCTCGATCTCAGAGCGCCCCGCCATGCCAGCTTCTTTTTTGCGACGCTTGAGCGTCTCGGAGACTTCGTCATTCCACCCGCGTTTCCGCATGAACTCATTCCAGACGTAAACTTCCTCCTCGGAAGGTTGCCGCCCCATGCTGAAACACCAATGCAGCAGTTCTTCGTCGGTGCCGCCCTGTTTTGCGCGCTCGGCCAACTGGTTGTAATTGACGCGCAGAAACCCCGCGCACAGCTGATCGAAACCTTTACCGAGATTGGGTATATAATCGGCAGGCAACCCGCCGTTGGCTTGCGCGCGGATCTTGTCCAGCATCCGGCCGAAATAAACAAAGCCCTCTGTTTTGTAAAATGGACTGCGTAAACCCAACCTGTTCATGACCTGGAGGCGATTGTTTCCCTTTTTGCCTTTAAATTCAAGTCTCGGCTAAACCTGCCCTTGTCGGACTGGCCCTCTTCGCGGATGCTCGCCCTCGATGGATCGAGTCGTCGGTATCGAAACCGAGTACGGTTGCCTGGTCGGCGAAGAAGAAGCGCACCTCAATTCGGAGTTGTGGCCGGCCAAGGTTAAGAACTATCTCTTTCGAACGGCCAAGGTTGGGACGATCGACCTGCATTATCGCGATTACGAGGAGCCGCCCGGCAACGGCGGATTCCTCCTTAATGGCGGCCGCCTTTATCTCGACATGGGGCACATAGAATATGCCTCGCCGGAATGTTTGAATTTGCGCGATCTCGTCACCTACGAGCTGGCCGGCGACGATTTATTGCAGTCCTCGCTCACCGCGCTCGGTGGAGCGGACCAGGTGTCGTTCATTAAAAACAACATCGATCATCACACTGGGGCCACATTTGGCTGCCATGAAAATTATTTAATGAAGCGCGAGGCGCAATTCACACCACCGGTACTCGGCACGCTGCTTACTTTTCTCGCCACGCGACAGGTATTCACCGGCGCGGGACGGGTGGGGCAGGCCAACCCGCTCGCCTTCGATTTCGAGCCGCCGCCGCAAGAAGCGCATGTCGATTTTCAACTTAGCCAACGCGCCGACCATATCGTGAACGACATTTATCAATGGGTGCAATTCAATCGCGCCATCATCAACGCGCGCGACGAGCCGTTGGCCGATTATCGCAAATATCGCCGGCTCCATTTGCTCATTGGCGATTCCAACATGAGCCCGTTCGCTAGCGCCTTGAAAGTGGGTACGACGGCCTGTGTTCTCTCCCTTTTGGAAGACGGGCATTTGCCGCGGAATTTAATTT
>JBEEGY010000141.1:0-8606 GCA_041167145.1 Verrucomicrobiota bacterium | reverse complement strand
CATCGACATCTTCAATCCGGCGCGTCGACCATCACGCAGCAGTTAATCAAATTGGGCGGACCCGCGCCGCGAACTTCTTTGCAAAAGGCAAAGGAAATCTGGCTAGCGCTGCGGCTCGAGATGACATGGTCGAAGCCGCGGATTCTCGAAGGGTATTTTAACCGGCTCGATTACGGAAACTTGCAGATCGGTATCGGCGCGGCGAGCGGCTATTATTTTGGCAAGCCACCGTCCGATTTGAGTCCGGCCGAGTCCGCGTTCCTGGCCGGCTTGCCGAAGGCGCCGAGCCGGTTGAATCCGCACAACGATCTGGCGGCGGCGCAAGCGCGACAGCGCTGGGTCCTGCACCGCATGTGTGCGAACGGAAACATGGATCGGGAGAGTTTCGAGCGGGCTCTGGCGGAACCAATTCAACTTCTTCCACCGCGCCACGAATTCGAAGCACCACATTTTGTCGATCTCTTGCTGCAACGCCGCCATTTGCTTCCGCAAAAGGGCGGACGGATACGCACGACGCTGGATGTCGATCTTACGCATGAAGCCGAGCGTTGCATGGCCGATCAACTGGCGCGGATCACGGACAAGAACGCGACGAGCGGCGCTGTCGTTGTCATTCACAATCCAACCGGCGAAGTGCTTGCGTTGGCCGGCTCGGGCGATTACTTCCGTCCGGGGGCCGGGCAAATTAACGGAGCGTGGAGTGCGCGCTCGCCTGGCTCCGCGATCAAGCCTTTCACTTACGAGCTCGCGCTCGAACGCGGCGCGAATCCATGCACGGTCGTGGCCGACGTGCCGAGCGATTTCGTCACGCCGACGGGCGTGTATTCGCCAAACAATTATAATCACCGGTTTTATGGACCAGTCAGTTTGCGTTTCGCGCTTGGCAATTCGCTGAATGTCGCGGCGATCCGCACGTTGCAATCAGCCGGTGGCGCGGAATCGCTGCACCGCCGCTTGCGAGAATTCGGGATCGCAACGCTCGATCATTCCCCGGAATATTTCGGACTTGGATTGACGCTCGGGAATGCGGAAGTGCGTTTGCTTGAACTGGCGAATGCATTTGCCAGCCTCGCGCGTTTGGGAATGCATCAACCGTATCGCCTCATGCTGGATGGAGGACATGTCGATCCATTCGACGGCCGCTCCCACCACGGCGGGCAGGCAGGAGAGGTTCTTGCACAACGTGTAGCTGATCCGCGCGCGTGTTATTTAGTCGCCGACATGCTGGCGGACAACAGTGCGCGGGCCGCTTCCTTTGGGTTGGAGTCATTTCTCGCCTTTGATTTTCCGGTTGCGTGCAAAACCGGCACAAGTTCGGATTATCGCGACAACTGGGCGATCGGATTCACACCCGAGTTTACGGTTGCGGTCTGGGTGGGCAACCCGGATGGCTCACCCATGCATGCGATCACTGGCGTGACCGGCGCGGCACCGGTGATGCACGACATCATGCAGCATCTGCATGAAGAGCGAGGCACATCGTGGTTCAAAGAACCGGAAGGGATTTTCCATTGCCGAGTGAATCCGCTTACCGGAAAAAAGGTTGCCGCGAATCGCGCGGGAACAGTTGCGGAAAAATGTCTGAAGCAGCCGCCGTTGGAAGAAGCGGCCGATTACGACGCTGCTGGGCGTGTGGTCCTGCCGGTTGATTATGCGGCGTGGTTGCGCAGTTCGCAAAACGCGCTCGGTAATCTTGTGACCTGTCGCGAACGAGCCAGGCAACTGCGAATCGTAAAACCAGCGGCCGGCACAGTCTTCTATCTCGATCCGGATATTCCTGCCGAGGAACAATGCGTCTCGCTGCGCGCGGAGGGGCCGGGCGGCGTGGAATGGTCGAGTGACATGTTCAGCGACATCTCCTCGCCACGCGTGCAGTTACGCGAAGGGCGGCACGTTATTTCCGCGCGTGATCCGGAAACGGGCGAGACCGCGCAGGTCTGGATCGAAGTGCGCGCTCTTTAGCGACTCTTTGATTTTTGCACACGACTGCGGATGTTTGTGCGAAGGGAAAAGAGGGAGCGTACAATTATGGCTGCAAAAAGGGTTGGAATGTTTCGAGGTTTGGTCGGGTTTTTCGCTCTGGCTTTTGCCGCGTCCTTTTTTGTTTCGCGCGCGTGCGCGCAATTGGCCAGCGTCCCGACGGGCTCCGTTAACATCGAGCTACAAGATACCGCGACGGGGCTGAATGCGCCGCTCGAGATGGCGTATCCAAACGATGGCTCGAACCGTCTATTTATTGTCGAGCAAGCCGGAAGAGTGAAGCTCTACAAGCCTGGAATGGGGGTGCTGCCCACGCTCTTCTTAGATGTGACATCCAGTACTTCCGTGGGCAGCGAAACCGGCCTCCTCGGACTCGCGTTCCATCCGGGCTTCAGCAATTCTTCGAGCTCCGGTTTTCGAAAGCTTTATACTTATCGGAGCAGGCCCGCTAACTCCGGCACGCCGGATTTTCCAGTCCCTGCCGGCGCTGCGGCCGACCATCATGATGTGATCGAGGAATGGCAAGCCTCGGCTGCTAACGCCGATGTGGTCGACACAACGACGCAACGCGAGATACTGCGGGGCGGACATCCGCAAGGAAACCACAATGGTGGTGAAATATCCTTTCGGCCCAGCGACGGCTACCTCTACATCGGATTCGGTGATGGTGGGAATGGCAACGACGTCGGCTCGGGTCACACCGCGAATCTTGGGAATGGCCAGGATAAGACGAATATCCTCGGTGACATCTTGCGCATCGATCCGGTTGCGCCGGCCGCGAACCCGTCCAGCAACGATCCGCCAAGCGCAAACGGAAAATATCGCATTCCGGCAAGTAATCCTTTCATCGGGGCAATTGCGGGCGCAGATGAAATTTTCGCGTGGGGCTTTCGCAACCCTTATCGCTTCAGCTTCGATCCGGTAAATAATCGCCTCGTCGTCGGCGATGTTGGCCAGAACAACATCGAAGAAGTCGACATTGTCGACATCGGAAAAAATTATGGCTGGAACAAGAAAGAAGGCACTTTTCTCTTCAATTCAGCCAACGGCTCTATCTCGGGGGACCCGAGTCCCGATCCGAATTTGATTAACCCGATGGCGGAGTACGATCACGGTGATGGGATTTCCGTGATCGGCGGATTTGTTTATCGCGGCACGGCCATACCAGCGCTCAGCGGCAAATATGTTTTTGGAGATTTCCAGGCGCCAGGTACGGGAACGGGTCGGTTGTTTTACACGGAGCTCGATCTGCCCAACGGTCAGAGTCAGATCCAGGAACTTCGCCTCGGGGTTCCGAATCGCACACTCGGTGCGCGCATCAAGGGCTGGGGGGAAGATCCGAGCGGGGAGATTTATGTTATTACCGACACCGGGGGCACGACCGGCGGCAAGGTGCAAAAACTGGTACCCATTACAGCATCGGTTGCGCTGGCTAATCTTTCTACCCGAGGGGACATCGGCACGGACCAGAATGTTTTGATTGGCGGATTTATCATTACCGGGAGCGCGCCCAAGAAAGTGCTCTTGCGCGCCATCGGGCCATCGCTCACCACCGATGGCCAACCGAATGGTCCGCCTTTTCCTGGACGCCTGACCGATCCGTATCTCGAACTCCACGCCAGGGACGGCAGTTTGATTACGTTCAACGACGACTGGGGCACCGCATCCAATGCGCAACAGGTTGCCAATTTGGCACTCGCGCCCAGCGATCCGAAAGAATCGGCGATCCTGACTGATCCTCTGCAACCGGGCGCTTACACTGCGATCATGAGCGGCGTGGCTGGCGGCAGTGGGATTGGTTTGGTCGAACTATACGATGTCGATCAAAATACCCCGGCCAATGCGGTTAACATTTCTACGCGCGGAAATGTCGGCACAGGGAATAATGTTCTGATCGGCGGTTTCATCATCGGCGGTTCACAACCGCGCAATGTGCTGATTCGTGCGCTGGGTCCATCGCTGAGCAGCGCGGGCGTTTCGAACGCATTACAGGATCCGACTTTGGAATTACATGACGGACAGGGTGCGCTCATAACCAGCAACGACAATTGGAAGGCCACTCAGCAGACCCAAATCCAGGCGACCGGTCTCGCTCCGAGTTTCGATGCCGAATCTGCCATTCTGGCCCCGAGCCTCGCTCCTGGCGGTTACACTGCGATTGTTGCGGGCGCGGGCGGCACAGGTGGTGTAGCGCTTGTCGAAGTTTATCAGTTGCAATAGAGTCGCGCCGCGGCGCAGACTCGGGTCACTTCAGCTCGAAATCACCGCAGTCGAACGCCATCATCTTGTCGACATTGGAGACATGGAGTTGCTCCAAGCTCTCGCCGTCATCGAGAAAGACATCGACTGCTCTGTCGCCGCTTCTGGTGATTGACGCACGAACAAGATTTTTTTTGTCGCTAATGGTAAACAGCGGTAACCCGTCCGGCGTCTTCAAATAACAGTTCTCGTCATCAAAACCTGGGGCAAGATCGACAATCGCCTTTGTCCTATTAGCCAACGGATTCGGCATTAGCTTCACCGCTACACGTCCGGTGGCATTGGCGTCGGCCGGAAAACTCGCGGCTCCTCCCAAATTCTCAATTTTCAAATTTCCCACCAGATAACCGTGCGCACTGTATTTTCCGGCCGGTAAATCTTCGCCGTCATCGTTCTTGCCGTCCCACTTTGTCACAAGCGCATCGGCGCCAACGACGAACTCATCCAGCTCTGCTTCCTGGTGCAAGACACGCACGAGTTGCTCGTTCGCGTCGTAAATACCCAAACTGATCGTGCCTTCCAAGGGCGGCGGCAGAAAACTGATGCGAACGCTTCGCGCGGGTGACGTGCTCGGAGCTGGCGATGCAGTCGGTGCGTCTTGCGCGTTCGCCTCTCGCAGGAATAGCGATCCGATAATAAAGGCGGCAATCGCTATCTTTGTCATGTCGAGTCCTGCCGTGGGCGGGAAGGCATCTCTCACTATCTTGCCGAGGAAAACCAGGAACAGTGAGAGCTTCCTCGACTTCATTACGCTTCGCTCCATTTCGCTCGGAATGACAAAGGGTCAAATGTAATAGCGCCAGTTCACCTTAGGGAAAAGGTTATCGCGCCATTCGCAATCACGCAGGAAATCTTCGTCGACGTCGCCGGAGACGAATCGCCGGCGGAGGCGATCGAACCGCGTCAGGTGCTCGATCGTTCGTTTGGCGGCGTACTCGCGCGCCGTTCCTGTTTTCATGAGGAACGCCCAATCGCTCGCCTGGGCGAGAAGAAGTTCGCGCGCAAGTTGTTTCAGCACGCGATCAGCCAGCGGCGTCGGATCATTTTCGTGTGCGCGCGCAACTTCGCTCATGGTGCGTGCGGCCATGTGCAGTGGCGGATAGATCCACGAGTTGCTCTTATCGAGCCAGACTTCGAGATGACCTTTATCGCCCCATGTCGATGTGGCCGGCTCGATGGTCTGTTGTGTGGGGTGGGTCGCCAAATATTCGCTCGGCGTGGTCAGATTCAGTTCGGATTGATCGTGCGCTCTGCGAATGAAGGCATCGAGGAAACGCGGCCCTTCGAACCACCAATGTCCAAATAATTCCGCGTCGAACGGCGCGACGATGATCGGTTCGAAGTCGGCTTTACGAATTTCATTCAATTGCCGGAGTCGCTGCTCGAGATAATGACGCGCATGCTCGTCCGCCATCTTTTCGGCGGCGGCGCGATCGTAAAATTCCTTTTTGTCGCTGCGGCCGGTGATGCGGTGATATTTGATGCCGACAAATTTACGCATGCCGCGCGTGACAAGATCGACATCTTCAAGCGGAAGATCGAACCCGATATCGCGATAAAAATCGCGATAGGCGGGATCGCCGGGATAGCCTTCCTGCGCGCTCCAAACCTGACGGCTCGATTCGCGATCGCGCGCGAAAACAGCGGGGCCGGCGGGTGTGAAGTAGGGTGCGTAGACCGCGCGGTGCGGCCGCGGTTCGCCAAACATCACTCCGTGTGTTTCAAGGATCGTCCAACGGATGTTCGCTTCCTGTAAAAGCGCGTCGATGCCCGGGGCGTAAGCACATTCCGGCAGCCAAAAACCGCTTGGATCGACATTAAAATTTTCACGATGAACATCCCGACCGATCAGAACCTGGGCACGCGCCGCTTCGCGCGATTGCTGCTCTACGATGGGCAGCAAACCGTGCGTCGCAGCGCAAGCAATGATTTCCAGCACGCCTTCCCGGCGAAGGCTATCGAACTGTGCGAGGAGATCCCCCTGCCACACATCGGCAAAGAGCCGGCGGGTCTCGCGAAAATGGTCGAAATAGAATTCGGCGAGTTTGCGAAGCTGCTCATGTTTTCGATTACGCTCAAGCTCACGTCTGGAGAGCTCGATTAAAAGATCGACGTGTCGCACATAACGCTCGCGCAACAGGTCGTCGCGCAGCATGGCCGCGAGAGTCGGCGTGATCGACATGGTGAGTTTGAAGGCGATGCCATCACCCACCAACCGCTGCATCATGACAAGCAGCGGAATGTAGGTTTCGCTGATCGCCTCAAAAAACCAGTCTTCTTCGAGGAAGCTTTCCTGCTCGGGATGGCGCACGAACGGCAAATGCGCGTGGAGAACGAGCGCGAAGTAGCCAGAAGACATTGCAGATTAATATGCGTGTCATTCCGAGCGGAGCGAGGAACCTCTCACAATCTTTCTCGCCACACATGAAGGAATGCGACGACCTTTTCATCGAAGGTCGAACTGGATGGCACCACGCTCCCGCAGTTCAGGAAGTGAGATCCCTCGCCGTCTCTGCGGCTCGGGATGACAGATTACAACGTTCGGCAGAAATCCTGAAAACGATCGAGACCTTTTTTAATGACGTCGATGCTGGTGGCGTAACTCAGGCGCACCGTCCGATCGTCGCCAAATGCCGCGCCGGGGACGACCGCCACGTTTGCCTTGCTCAAAAGACGATCGGCGAAATTTTGCGAAGTTAAACCGAGCTGGCTGATGTTCACGAGTACGTAAAAAGCGCCCTGCGGTTTGACCGCGGTCACGTTCGAGATCTTCGAAATGCGATCGAACATGTAATTGCGCCGCATATCGAATTCTTCGCGCATATCGGAGAGCGGTTGCTGATCGCCCTTCAAAGCGGCCAGCGCGCCGCGTTGTGAAAACGAGGAAGGATTCGCGGTCGTATGACTCTGAATGGAATCGATTGCCTTCGCCACCGCTTCGGGCGCGGCCACATAACCAAGACGCCAACCGGTCATCGCGTACGATTTACTGAACCCATTCACCGTAATGGTCAGGTCGTACGCTTCCTTGGAAAGCGAAGCGACGCTCACGTGCTGCGCGTCATCGTAAACGAGCTTCTCGTAAATTTCGTCCGACAAAATGTAAATGT
The DNA here is from genome assembly GCA_041167145.1 of Verrucomicrobiota bacterium. Classification (GTDB taxonomy): domain Bacteria; phylum Verrucomicrobiota; class Verrucomicrobiia; order Chthoniobacterales; family UBA10450; genus Palsa-1382. Next base: position 1,257 of record JBEEGY010000141.1, on the reverse strand, counting down.
CTTCCTCGGCGGCAACATCGACAATCGCCTGCAATTCTTCGCGCGTGTAAACGGAGCCGGTCGGATTGCACGGGCTGTTCAAGATCAGCATCTTGGTGCGCGGGGTCATCGCGTTTTCAAAATCGTCCGCGCTCATTTTCCAGGAGTTGCGCTCGCTCGTCGGCACAATCACAGGTTCGGCGCCGGCCAGCCTCACCATGTCGGGATAACTCACCCAATATGGCGCCGGGATAATGACTTCATCGTCCGGCTGGCAGGTGGCGAGAATAGCGTTGTAACAGGCGTGTTTGGCGCCGTTGCTCACCACGATTTGGCTGGCGCGATACGTGAGCTGATTGTCCGCCTGCAATTTCTCCGCAATCGCCTGGCGCAACTCGGGAATGCCGGAGCTTGGCGTGTATTTGGTAAATCCGGCCTGTAGCGCTTCGATGGCCGCCTGCTTGATGTGCTCGGGGGTGTCGAAGTCCGGTTCACCCGCGCCGAATCCGCACACGTCGAGTCCTTCCGCTTTCATCGCCTTGGCCTTGCTGTCGATCGAAAGCGTGAGAGAAGGAGTCAGTTGTGCGGCGCGTGCGGAAATTTCCATGTCAATCTTAGTAGTAGGTTGCAAAATTTAGGAGGCGCACACTATGGGCGCCGGTAAAAGTTTTCAATCAAAGCTTTGAAGTTATTCTCGTCCACCTGGACGATTCCCATTTCACGCTTGGCGTTCTCCGGTGAATCCGAGGCGTGCGCCGCATTGACCATGATGGTTTGCCCGAATTCTTTTCGAATGGAACCGGGCGGCGCTTTCGCCGGATCAGTCGGGCCGAGGACTTCCCGGATCTTTCGGACCGCGTCTTCGCCCTGATAGACAATCGCGATGCATTTCTCCGTACCTGGCTTTTCTCGCTTACCCGGCGGACTCTCGCTCGGCTTCGCTCCGGCCATAAACTCAACAATCTCCTCCCACGCGCCGCGGCCTTTTTGCGGTCCAAGTTTTTCTTCCAGGACCGGCAGCACTGGTCCATAAAATTCTTCCGCTTGGGCCACGCTCATGCGGTGGACTTTGAATCCGACAATGTAGAGCCCAGTGCGCGAAAAGACCTCGATCACCCCACCGGGGCGCAGATTCGGGAACTTGAAATTGTCCGGCTTGATCAGTACGAGCGTTTTCTCGACTTTGGCCCCTTTCGGAAACTCAATCACGTGATCGAGAACTCCACCATCGCGGTCGGAGAATTCGGCCCAGAGTCTGAGATCGTCCTCGACTTCCTG
>JBEEGY010000140.1:0-8613 GCA_041167145.1 Verrucomicrobiota bacterium | reverse complement strand
AAACGCGCACGCCCGCTTTAAACCGCTCAACATCAAATGTGCCATCCGCGGTTTTGAACTTCATCAAATTCAGCGACGAGAGATTGCAGGCCGTGTTGTCGAGAAAGAGATACTCGCTGCATGGGTTCGTGGAGTTCTGCCGATCCGTGCCTTTGCATGTATGCCATTTGTGGATCGTCGTATCGAATTGCATTCCGGGATCGCCGCACACGTGCGTGCCCTCGGCCACTTTACGCAAGAGCACGTGCGCATCTTTGCGTTCGCATGGTTCGCCGTCGCGCACGCGGCGGGTCCACCATTCGCGTCCTTCGATCGCTGCATCCATGAATTCGTCGCTCACCCGCACGCTCAGGTTTTCGTTCTGATACATGACCGAGCCGTACGCGTCCCCGTTGTAACTGCCATCGTAACCTTGCTGGATTAGCGCCCAAGCCTTCTTCTCTTCCTTTTGTTTGGCGTCGATGAACTCTTCGATGTCCGGATGCCAATCTTTCAGCGTGTTCATTTTGGCGGCCCGCCGCGTCTTCCCCCCGCTCTTCACCACGTTTGCCACCTGATCGTAGACGCGCAGAAAGGAAAGGGGACCGCTCGGTTTGCCGCCGCCACTCAACTTTTCTCTTGTCGATCTTAGCGTGGTTAGGTCGGTGCCGGTTCCGCTACCGTACTTAAAGAGCATTGCTTCGCTGGTGGCCAATTGCATGATGTCTTCCATCGTGTCGTCGACCGACTGGATGAAACAGGCGCTGCCCTGCGGATACTCGTATTGCGATGCGGCCCGCTCCGCTTTTCCGCTCGCGCGATCGTAAAAATAATTTCCGGCACCCGCGTTCTTGCCTATGTCGTACTCATGATAGAGACCGACGTTGAACCAGACCGGCGAATTGAACGCCGCATGTTGGTTCACACAAATCCAGGTCAGTTCGTCGTAAAAAGTCTCGGCCGCTTCCGCGTCCGCAAAGTAACCGTCTGCCATCCCCCAATCGGCAATCGTCCGCGTCACGCGATGCACCAGTTGCCGCACCGAACTCTCGCGTCCGCCTTTGTGCGGGTCAGTTCCGTTGGCGATGTCGCCGTAAAAGTATTTCGAGACCGCGATCTTCGTGGCCAGCGCACTCCAGCCTTTCGGTACTTCCACGTTCTCCTGTTTGAAAATAATCTTGCCGCTGTCGTCTGTGATCTCCGCCGTCCGCCGTTCCCACTCGATTTGATCAAACGGCGCCACGGTCGCGTCGCTAAACACACGCTCAAATCTCAGACCGGGATTTCTTTTCTTTGCCGCCCGAGTTTTGTGACGGTCGGATGGCTTGGCTGACTTGCGCAACGCGGAGGGTGAAATCCCGGGTTTAAGTTGAATCATGGCGGCTGAGGGTGGTTAAAGTTGTGAATAACTTCGGTTTACGAGGCAGCAAAACGCCCAACAACCTGTTAAAACCGGCTAATGACCGTTAATAACAAGATATGGGAGTTTGCACCCTGCGGATATACAAGATGCAGTGCGAAATATACCCAACGCAAGACTATTTTTGTAACATTTTTTCGCTCGCGATGAGCCCTCGATAGCTGTCGTCCGGAGGTCGCCACGGCAGCCGAGCGAGCTGACAAATACTAGCTTGTTTGCCATAGGGTGTTCTCGGGGCGCCAGCCACAGCTCGTCACATCGTTTCCAAAATTTGCAATCGACCAGCCGCCTTTCATAATAGCGACGTCAACGCAGAGCGATTGTCGAGCTTGCAAACGGAAGGGTGGCTGAGTCCGGTTTAAGGCACTCGACTCGAAATCGAGCGCAGGGTTAAACCTGCCGTGGGTTCGAATCCCACCCCTTCCGCCATCCTTCCCGCGCCCGACGAAGGAGCTTGCTTTTGGCACCGGCATTGCTCATAAAGACACCTTGGGATGATCCGGGCGAATTGTCGGGCGCGATTTACCGCAGCCGATTTCGATTTTGTAGTGCGTACCCTGTCAAAATCGACAACCGATCGCGTTTCACTTGTCGATCTTCTTTCTGATGCGGACACGCGCGACTCCGTGCTCGATCATCCGCTTCTGATCAATGCCGTGCTTTGCAACGCCGGGCATCTCCAGATCTCGTCGCAGCTTTATTTTTATCTGCTCGCGCGGCACGTTCTCCAGCAGGCCGGTATCACCGACCGTAAACTTTGCGATTACATTGCTTCCGTTTTGGAAACGTTTTCGCGGGCCAATCTTCTTCGGGCTCCGCACGCGCCGAACGAATCTGCGAATCAATATCTTTCTGACATGCTCATCGCGCTTACGCACTGCACACCCGAGCAGGCCTTCCTTTTGCGCGCACACGTTGGAAATTATTCGCTCTTTATTAGCGGTATTTTTCATGAGAACACCCAGCGCCGCAGTTTGCGCGGCGGTCCCGACCTAAAGTTTTACGAACAAGTCGGACGGACCAATTATCATCTCGTCGCCGAACACGCTACCGCCCGCCAATGTGAGCTCGACGATGTTTTCGGGGAACTGGCCGATCGTTTCCGCGAGGTGCGCGTCGCGCTTAATCAACTCTCCGATCAACTGATTAATCTCGATAACGAGGGCGCGGTATCGCTTTGGGTATGAGCGAGACCCTTTTTAGTCAAATCCAGCGGCTGTTTGAACGGACTTACGCGCAGGTCGGGATTAATCTGGAGGATTGTTTGATCGATCGTCAGCGCTGCGTGCAATTGTCGATCTTAGCCGGAAGATCGGCCCGCGAGCTGAGCGAACTGGCCCGCACATTCCTGCGGCACGCCGGCGATCGTCTCTACGTCGGTATTTATTATTCGCGCTGGTTGATCGAACAACTCGAGCGCCACGATCCGCGCACCAGCCTAAGCGATCAGAATATCCGGTCTCTCATCATGTTTGTGGAAGAGATCAATCACGCGCTTCACGCCGCCCTCCAGTTCAAAAATGGATCGCGCGAAATCGCGACGGAAGATTTCGCGCGTAACCTTGAGGTCCAGGCCCAAGTCGATACTTATCTCGTCCTCATCTTGTTCGTCGCGTTCTTCCGGAAGACGCAACGAATTTCGCGGACCGATCGTCGTTGGCTGCGTTTTCACCTTTTTTCACGGCAATGCCCGGATGCCTTTCGTGATGCGAATTTGCGCGGCCGTTATTTGGAGACGACCGAGCTGGCCTCGAGTTACACGCAATATCTCGACACCCTCAACGGCTTGCGGCGCCTTGACGAGATTCGCCGGTTTCGTTCTCTCGATTACGATTCCAAGAAACAACACATTCTGGCCCTGGCCGATCGCACCGGAATATAGACATTCTACCTGTGTGCCCAGCGGGGTTGTAGCCGCTGAATGCAGGCCGCGGATAATGTCGGCTCAACGCACATGCTGAAAGCCTGTGTTCCAATATTCTATTTGCGCAAAACGTAACATCGCCGCTAAATACGGAGCGTGTTCAGTCTCACCATGCTCGGCAGCGGCAGCGCCGGGAACAGCGCGCTCGTGGCTACCGATCACTGCAAAATTCTCATCGATGGCGGGCTGAGCGCGCGCCAGCTCGTCCTGCGACTCGAACAATGCGGCGTTACGCCCGCGCAACTCGATGGCGTTCTGCTTACCCACGAGCACGGCGATCATGTTTGTGGGCTCGAAGTGTTTTGTCGCAAGTTCGCCGTGCCAATCTATTGCAACGCGCTCACAGCTGAGGCGACGCGCTGCGATAGCGGGTTAGATCGACATCGAAATTGGCGAGTTTTTCGCACCGGCGCGGACTTCAGCATTTGCGATATTACTGTGCAAAGTTTTCCCGTCCCGCACGACGCGGTTGATCCGGTCGGGTTTGCCTTTCACGCCGGCTCCCGCGGTCTCGGCTTCATTACCGATCTCGGCTATGCCACCAAAATGTTGGTCGAGCGTTTACGCGAAGTGCACACGCTCGTGATCGAGACCAACCACGACGAGAAACTTTTGCAGAACGATCCGCATCGCCCCTGGCCGGTGAAACAGCGGATTATGTCCCGGCATGGCCATCTCTCGAATGTCGCGGCCGCGACCGTGATTGAGCAGTTGCTTCCCGGAAAGATCGAACGCGTCGTGCTCGGCCATCTCAGCCGCGACTGCAACACGCCTGCGCTCGCCATGAACTCAATCCGGATGCTCCTGGAAAAATGCGGCAAGATCGACATGGAGATCTATTGTGCGACCCAACCAGAGCTCAGCCCGCGTTTTCGCATCGGCGAAACAAAAGCCGGCCCGTTTCAGCCCACATTCGAAAGCGTGTTTTTCCAAACCGCGAACTGTGGCGGCGCCCTATGAGCGTCGTCACCTCAAGTCCCCTTTACACGACACGCGACGCCATCGAATCCGATCTTCCCGCTATCATCGATATCTATAACGCGACCGTGCCCACACGCATGGTTACGGCCGAGCTTGAGCCGACGACAGTGGAAGCGCGCCTGCCATGGTTCCGTGACCACACGCCGGATCGATATCCGTTTTGGGTAATAGACAGTGATCAGCGAGTCGCAGGATGGTTAAGCTTCGAACCGTTCAAACCGCGCTGCGCTTATCGTGGCACGGCCGAAATCAGTATTTATGTTCATACGGATTTCCGGCGACGGGGTGTCGCGACACACCTGCTGGAAAAGGCGATCTGGCATGGCCCGATCCTCGGCATAACGGCGCTTGTTGGGTGCATCTTTGCGCATAACGAACCGAGTTTGAAATTGTTCGAGCGCTGGGGCTTCGAACGGTGGGGATTACTGCCGCGCGTCGCGCGACTGGACGGTGTTGAACGCGACCTCACCATCATGGGACGCCACATTTAAGATCGGCATCTACGCTTCTTCGTGACCTATGACTAGATGGATGACGCCGTTCGGCGCCGAGACAAAGAAACCGTCGAAATCTTGGCGAAGTTGCTCGACTTCATCGCGGCGTGGAACGCCATTCACTTTTAAGAACGCCGCCGCTGCTTCCGTATCGTTCGTTTCTAATTCGAGCCAAACGTCGGGGTGACTCAGATGCGGGACTTTATCGATCCAAAGCCGGTTCGGACCGAATTGAAAGATGCAACCGTCCGCTTCTTCTTCGATCAGCGGTAGCGCAAGCGTGTCGCGATAAAAAGCTACCGTTTGCTCGTAAGTATGCGCCGGACATTTGATGGCAATATTCGCGCCGCCGGAAAATTGCGGGCCATCAAGTTTGGCAACCATATGGTTGATCTTAGCAGGCTGCGCGAGAAGCGCTAAAGCTGCGCGAGAATTTTTTGCGCGACACCTTTGGCTTTTTCCAGCGCTGCGGCCTCATCTTCCAGTCCACTCATTCCGATCGTGATCAGGACGTTCCCTTTGCTCACGTACAGCATCGTCACACGTGCCGGCAGACCGCTAGCCGCACCGCTCGTGACCATCGCTTTGTCGCCCAGCCCTGGAAACGGTTTCACCGACGCGGTGTCCTTCGTCACCATATCGAGTTCCTTTTGTGCGTCGAATCCGGGAGCGGCTTGATAGACGCGAACGAGGAGAGTTTTGCCCGGCGCGACGCTGTAGTAATTGCACTTCGAGTAATAACCATCGCCACCCTGGACGTTGCGCGGCGTAGTATCTTTCACCTTGGCGCCGAGGATCGATTCTGCTTCGGCCTTGGTGATGATCGTAGAAACATCGAGCCGATTTTCGGCGGCGAGCATCGCACTCGTCAACGCAGACGCGACGAGTATGGCTAAGGTCGGCAATTTCATCCGCCGGCGCTGCCGGTGCCGCCCGGCTCGGTCATCGCCACCGGATCGAGCACGCGATTGAGCTCTGCTTCCGGTAATACTTGTCGCTCCCGGCAAATTTCACGCACTGTCTTTCCGGTCTTGGCGCTCTCTTTCGCAATCTCGGCCGCGCGATCGTAACCGATAATCGGCGCCAGACTCGTGACCATGGCCATGGAAAGTTCGACTAGTTCGCGACAACGCTCCTTGTTCGCCACGATTCCGCGGACGCATTTCTCGGCGAAAACTTCGACCACGCTGGCGAGCAACCGGATCGATTCGAGAAGGTCATGCGCCATCACCGGCATCATGACGTTGAGCTCGAAATTGCCATTCGCACCCGCCCATGTGATGCACGTGTCGTTGCCGAAGACTTCCGCGCACACCATCATCATCGATTCGCACATGACCGGGTTCACTTTGCCAGGCATGATCGAACTGCCCGGTTGCGTGGTCGGTAATTGAATCTCGCCGATACCGCAGCGCGGTCCGCTTCCGAGCCAGCGAATATCGTTCGCGATCTTGAATAGACTGGTCGCGATCGTTTTGAGCTGGCCGCTCGCTTCCACAACCGCATCTTTGCCGCCTTGCGCTTCGAAGTGATTCTTCGCTTCGTAGAACGCGATGCCCGTCCGCTGCTCGAGGTGACGCATGACTTTCTGCGGAAGGTCGACATGTCGATTCAGGCCCGTGCCCACAGCGGTACCGCCGAGCGCGAGTTCGCGCAAAACTTCGATCGCTTTCTCGGCTCGCGCTTTCGCATAAACCAGCTGCTGCGCGTAACCGGAAAATTCCTGGCCGAGCCGCACCGGTGTCGCGTCCATCAAGTGAGTGCGGCCAATCTTAATAATATCCCAGAACTCTTTTGCTTTCTCATCGAGGACGTTGCGCAATTCTTCCAGAGCCGGCATGAGGCGGTTCTTGATTTCTTCGGCCGCGCTGATGTGAATGGCGGAGGGAATCACATCGTTGCTCGATTGTCCCATATTGACGTGATCGTTGGGATGCACGAGTTCGCGCGAGCCGATTGGCTTGCCCGCGAGCTGCGCGCAGCGGTTCGCAATCACTTCGTTCGTGTTCGTGTTCGTGCTCGTGCCTGAGCCGGTCTGGAAAATGTCGAGCGGGAAATGTTCGTCCAGTTTTCCTTCGGCAACTTCTTCCGCGGCCTGGACGATGAGCGAAGCGCGATGAGCGTCGAGCAAACCGAGATCGTGATTGGCTTGCGCGGCCGCCCATTTAATGAGGCCGAGAGCGCGAATGAACGCCCTGGAAAATCGATAACCGCTGACCGGAAAATTCAGCACCGCCCGCTGTGTGGATGCGCCGTAAAGCGCGGACTTGGGGAGCGCTATCTCGCCCATCGAATCCTTTTCCATGCGCGTCGCGCCGTCCGTCATTCAGAATGATGTGCGGGAAAGTCGCCTCGCCGAAGCGGGTGCATGCCGCCCGTTGCGCGATCCGTTCTTTTCAAAAACGGTGATGAACATGGGCGGAATGTTTTGCAGGAAATACTCCGATTTGATGCGCCCAAAAATGGTGGCGTGCTGCTTCAGCTCGTTCGTCACCTGGTAAATGATAAAGCGTCCCTCGGGCGCGAGGGCGTCGTGTGTTTTTTGCAAGAGCGCACGTTTCTTGTCGATCTTAAGGATGCTGAACGGGATGCCGGAAAGGATGTAGTCGCAATAAGGGATGTTTCGCTGCTTTAATTCCTGCGGGAGACGGGCCGCATCCTGATTGATGACGTGGACACGCGGATCATCGGCGAACTGCCGCTCGAGATCGCGCGAAAATGCGGGATCGAGCTCGAACAAGAGCAGTTGCGCATCCGGCGCCATGCGACGCGCGATCTCGCGCGAGTGCACGCCTTCCCCCGGACCGTATTCGGCAATGACGCGTGCCCGATCGAAATCGATCTTATCGGCGACTCGCTCGACCATCGCTTTGGAACTCGGCACGATGGAGGCGATTTGAAACGGCTTTTGCAAAAATCGTTTGAAAAACAGCGCGCTCATCGGGGTCGAATAGTCAACCGACGGCCCCGGATTGTCCAGTCGGGATCGTCGGTTTCCCATGGGACGCAGAGATTAATGGGCAAGATCGACGATCACTGTCTACTATTTTATTGGCCAATACATCCAAGAAACGATTGACATCGATTCTAAAATTTATAATGCTCCCCATGCGAAATGTCTTGCCTGCTTCCACCCGACTTGCTGATTTCTCTTCCATGCACAATCTCCTGACGGTCAAGGAAACGGCCAAATACCTCCGCATCCCGCTTCCGACCGTGTACTATCTCGTACAACGTGGGCAGTTGCCGGCCATCCAAATCGGCGGGCGCTGGCGAATCAAGAAGTCCTCCCTCGACAAGGACATTCTCAAAGAAGACAAGTCGGGCCAGCCCACCGTGCTCGTAGTCGATGACGACGAGAGCCTGCAAAATCTTTTTAAACTTTTCCTTAAGAAAATTGGGTTCAGCCGCGTGGTGGTGGGGACGGTGAAAGAAGCCTTGGCCGCGCTCGACAAACAAAAGTTCGATCTCATTTTTCTCGATCTGAAATTGCCGGACGGTCCGGCCGACGATGTTTATGATCAGGCCAAAGCGGAACAGCCCGAATGCCCAATCGTTATTATTACCGGTTATCCGGACAGCGAAATGCTCGACCGGATTTTAGCCAAGGGCCCGATCACCGTTTTGAAGAAGCCGCTTAAAGTCGACCAGCTCAAGCAGACTGTTCGCATCCTCGGCCACAAAGACGCCGTCAAGCTGGCCGCGTAGCTGTAGCGGTGGGAGTGTTGGCCGCAGAGTCCCGATCTATTGCAGCCGACACGGCTGCCTCCACCCGATCGACATCCTCTTGACTCGTCCCTCATCACTCGTCACTT
>JBEEGY010000139.1:0-4946 GCA_041167145.1 Verrucomicrobiota bacterium | reverse complement strand
GATTCTTCTCTTTCACCTTGTCGATGATCGTTTGCAGATTGTTTTGGATTTGATCGATCGGCACGCCCATAAACGCGTCATTGATCCCCAGTTGGAGAATGAAGATGTCGATCTTGCGCTTCAGGTGCGGAGGCAACCGGCGCAGTCCGCCGCCTGTCGTGCCTCCGCTTTGACTGGCGTTGATTACTTCGAAGTCCAAGCCGGCGGCGTGCAATTTTTCAGCGAGCAACGCCGGATAGGCTTCACTTCGCTTCAAGCCAAACCCGTCCGATAAACTGTCACCCAGCACGAGGATTCGTTTCATTCGTGGAGAATCGCGCGCGGCCGTCTCGGCGGTTTGCGCGAGCAAGATCGACAATATCCCAGCCCAAAGCGCCGCGGCACTTCGCCATTGCTTCCCTGGAATGCGCATTTAATTTCCCCGCCTCACGTTGCCGAGCGATTTTTGGTCGGCAATCGCAAATCGCAATTTGGAATTCGGAGATATTATTATGGCTAACTACGGCATCAACGGTTTCGGGCGTATCGGGCGCAATGTTCTGCGCGCCATGTCGCAAAAAGACGTGGGCAGAGTCGGCGCGATCAACGATCTCTCGGACACGAAAACGCTGGCTCACCTGCTCAAATGGGACTCAGTGCACGGCAAGTTCGAAGGCGAGATCGGTTACGATGAGGAGAACATTATCGTGCGCGGCCACAAGATTAAGGTTTTGAAAGAGCGCGACCCGGGAAATCTGCCCTGGAAAGATTTGGGCGTCGAAGTCGTGCTCGAATCGACCGGGTTTTTCACCAGCCGCGACAAAGCCGAGTTGCACATCAGCAAGGCTGGCGCGAAACGGGTGTTAATCTCCGCGCCGGCGAAAAACCCCGACCTGACGATGTGCATAGGGATCAATGACAACCTTTACGATCCGGCCAAGCACACGATCGTCTCAAATGCGAGTTGCACCACGAATTGCCTGGCGCCGCTCGCCAAAGTCTTGAACGACAAGTTCGGCGTGGTGAACGGTTTCATGAGCACGATCCACAGCTACACCAACGACCAGCGCATTCTCGATTTCCCGCATGAAGATTTGCGGCGCGCGCGCGCGGCGGCGGTGAGCATCATCCCATCGAGCACCGGCGCGGCCAAAGCGATCGGCGAAGTAATTCCGGAGTTGAAAGGGAAATTGAATGGCGGCGCGTATCGCATACCGACACCGGACGGCTCGCTTACCGATTTCACGGCTTTGCTCGACAAAGACGCGACCGTTGACTCGATCAATCAGGCGTTCAAAGAGGCGTCCAGTGACAAGAGTTACAAGGGCGTGCTCGAATATACCGACGAGCCACTCGTGTCGCACGACATCATCGGCAATCCGCGCTCCTGCATTTTCGACAGCAAGCTCACGCTCGCGCTCGGGAACCGCTTCGTGAAGGTCGTCGGGTGGTACGACAACGAGTGGGGCTACAGCAATCGTTGCGTCGAAATGCTGGCGCTCCTCTCGTAGTCTGTCATCCCGAGTGAAACGAGGGACCTCTCATCACAATGAGCGTTTACGAATTATATAAGGTCGGTCCGCGAAGCGAGCGCTCGGCAAACGGAAATCAGTGTGGATTTGCGAGGTTCCTCGCTCCGCTCGGAATGACCGCGAGTTTATGAGTAAACTTTCCGTTCGCGATGTCGATGTTAGCGCCAAGCGCGTGCTCGTGCGCGTGGACTTCAATGTGCCGACGCAGGAGCGCGACGGCAAGATCGACATCATGGATGACACGCGCATCCGTGGAAGTCTGCCCACGATCAATTACCTGTGCGAACATGGAGCGAAAACAATTTTGATGTCGCACCTCGGCCGGCCCAAAGGAAAGCCACTCGAGAAATATTCTCTCCGTCCAGTCGCGGATTATCTGCACACGCTCATCGATCATCCGGTTGCCTTCAGTCGCGACACGATCGGCGCCGAGCCGGCAGAGATTATCGCGAACATGACCAACGGCGACGTGACGCTGCTCGAGAACCTGCGCTTTCACGCGGGCGAGGAAGCGAACGACCCCCAATTCGCCGAAGCGCTCGCCAAGCATGGCGAAATTTACGTGAACGACGCGTTCGGAGCAGCCCATCGCGCGCATGCGTCAACCGTGGGTGTAACGAAATTCATTAAGCCCGCGGTGATGGGTTTCCTGATGGAGAAGGAAGTGAAATATCTCCACGAGGAACTGGACAAGCCGCTGAAACCTTTCGTCGTCATCGTGGGCGGCGCGAAAGTGTCGGATAAAATTGGCGTGCTCAAAGCGCTCATGGAAAAGGCCGACACCATTTTGATCGGCGGCGCCATGGCAAACACTTTTTTCAAGGCGCAGGGAATTCCGATCGGCAACAGCCGCGTAGAGGCGGACAAAGTCGATCTCGCAAATGAACTTGTCGATCTTGCCAAAAAGCGCGGCGTTAAGTTGGTCCTGCCGGTGGACGTGCTGGAAGCGAAGGAAATCAAACCCGGCGCGCAAATCCGAAATACCCCGCGCTTGTCGCCGAAGCGCGGAATCGACGACGGCTGGCAGGCGGTCGACATTGGCAGCGCCACGATTGCACTTTTCGAAGATGAGATCGCGAAGGCGAAAACGATTTTGTGGAATGGACCAGTGGGCATTTTTGAAATCCCGGATTTCGCTGAGGGGACGTTCGCCATCGCGGAAGCGCTAGCCAAATCGAGCGCCACCACGATCATCGGCGGCGGCGACTCAGTCACGGCAGTAAAACAAGCCGGTCTGGCCGACAAGATGACTTTCATTTCCACCGGCGGCGGCGCGTCGCTGGAATTGCTTGAAGGCAAGGACTTGCCCGGCGTCGCGGCTTTAACTGACAAACCTTAGACAGGATTTACGGGATTAAACAGAATTGGAGTTCTGAAAAATCGTATGAATCCTGTTAATCCCGTCTGAAACAAAATAAGAAAAAAGATCGTAGCAGCCCGCTTGTCATCCCGAGTGTAACGAGGGATCTCACAAATTCGCCAATGATTTGCCAGGCCGTCGATACGGCGAGAGGTTCCTCGCTCCGCTCGGAATGACAGCACTTTGATATGAGAAAAAAGATCGTAGCAGCGAACTGGAAGATGAACATGACACAGGCGGAGTCGGCGCGCTTCGTCGAGTCGTTACTTCTCGATCTTAGCGACGTTTCCGACGTCGAGATTGTCATCATCCCGCCGTTCACCGCCATTTCCAAAGTGACGGAATCGCTCGGCAAAGCGCAGAACATCAAAGTGGGCGCGCAAAATATGCACTGGGAACGCAACGGCGCATTTACCGGAGAAATTTCCTCGGCCTTGTTGCGCGATTTGTTTGTGCGTTACGTAATTCTCGGTCATAGCGAACGGCGAACCCTTTTCGGCGAGACGGACGAAATTGTGAACAAGAAGGTGCGGGCCGCGCATGAAGCGACGCTGCGTCCGATCGTTTGCGTAGGTGAAACGCTCGAGCAACGCGAAAAGGGCAAAGTGGAAAAAGTATTGTCGAAGCAATTGAGCGACAGCCTGGCCGGACTCGAGTCCAAGGAATTGCAGGAAACGGTGATCGCTTACGAACCAGTCTGGGCGATCGGCACCGGCAAAGTGGCGACAGCGGAGCAAGCGCAGGAAGCGCACGCATTTATTCGCAAGACTTTGGCCGGCATTTCTGATGACGCCACGGCCGATCGGATCCGAATTCAATACGGCGGCAGCGTGAAGCCGGACAACGCGCGCGAACTCATGTCCCAGCCCGATATCGATGGCGCGCTCGTCGGGGGCGCGAGTCTTGATCCGCGCAGCTTCGCGCAGATTGTGAATGCGGCGCGCGAAGAAGAGGCTACTTCTTAATCTCTAGGTAGGTGCGCGATTGCACCTTCTTCGTGCCGGGCTGCAACTCCTCGATCCGCATTTGTTTGAGGAACCAGCGATTGTCGATCTTCTGCGCGGAGACCACTTCAAATCGTTTCGCGAGCTGGCCTTTCGCGTTGTAACCCTCCATGCGCATGAGGGCGCCGCTCCCCTTGTCGATCCACAGCCAAACCGTGCCGTATTGCGAATCGCGCGACGGCGGGCGCAGTTGCAACTTCCAGCAGTTGCGCGTCCGAATGTTTTCTTCGCCAATAACGCTCGCGTTTGGCCAGTAGAGAAACTTAAGCGCGAGGTCCTCGTAAGTGACGCTCGTCCCGCGGACGTTGCGATCGAACTGCGCGGGCGAAACTTTTTCAACGCCGCTGCCGGAAATTTCGTCGAGCCGTGAATCTTTTTCGCCTAGTTGCAATTGGAGCGCCTCGTCCGGATTGGAAAAGATGTAGCGCACAATGGGTCCGTTCTGGATCAACTTAAACGGCACCACGATTTCGTTTTCGCGCAACTGGCCTTGCAGATCGATTTGCTGTTGCGCCTGCCGCATGCGGACGGAAGCGAGAATCTCGTTCGCCGAGGGTGCAGGTTCGGCGAGGAGCGACACCTGAAACCCCAGGGCAAGAGCGAGAGTAAGAGCAAGACGCTTCATCGCTTCAACCTTTCAACGGTTTAATGGATGACTTATCGTCCCGGACCAAGACATGGATGACTCTCTTTTTCATCTAATCAACGAACGGTGGACAAACTCGGTCCTCGATTTGTTCATGGCCGCCATCAGCGATGTTAATATTTGGAAGCCGCTTCTTATCGTCACTGTTCTCCTCTTTGTCATCTTCGGGGGCTTCAAGGCACGCGCCTGCATTGTCTGTATGCTTTTGTCGTTAATCGTGGCCGATCAATTCACTGGTCCGTTGAAGTCGGCTTTTAATCGTCGCCGGCCGAAACAGGTGGAAAGAGTTCGCCTCGTGGACTTACAGCGCACACGCCCTGCGTTCCTGACGTTGTTCAAAGAGCCAACTATCCGTTACTCAGATGAGCGGGACCGGCACAACGCCGGGCCGTCGTTCCCGTCCGGCCATATGACGAATAACACGA
>JBEEGY010000138.1:0-9249 GCA_041167145.1 Verrucomicrobiota bacterium | reverse complement strand
ACGGAATCGCCCGACCCGGACGCGGACACGAACTTAATGGTGCGCATATCAGTGATGAAGCGGCCAAACGTGGTGACCGATCACACCAAGGTCAAAATCCAAGTCTTCTTTTATGACACGGTCGACGACAAAGACATCAAGCTGACTGACGCCGACGTGAATTACGAATGGCTGACGCCGAAGCATGATTGGATGGAGACAAACCCGGAGGTCCTGGCCGTAACTTATTTGCGCGCAAAGAATCGCGTCATGACTCCGGAAGCGGCATTATCGGCGGCGGCCGCAGCCGTTGTTCCGGGGAAGAAAAGCAAGCCCAAGGCGGCCGAATCACCGGCGGCTGAGGCAGGGCGGCGCGCATATCTTGGCTACATGGTGCGCGTTTATTATCACGACCAACTTCAAGCCGTGACCGCGAATCCGCGGAAGCTGCTCGATCTCTTTCCCACGCCCACCACCGCTCCCTCGCCATAATGCAATTGCTCATCGTGCACCACGATGGTGAAGTCGGCGAGCAGCTGGTGCAGATGGTGAAAGATTACACCGCGCACGAATGCGATTTCGTCCGCAGCGATGCCGAAGCAACCAAATGGGCGCGCCAGCATGCACATTGCGCACTGCTTGTCACGCAACTGGAATCCAGCGCCGTTGACGGTTTCGTTCTCGGCGGAACGTTCAGCGAAATTTTTCCGGGCCTGCAAATATTGTTTCTCCCTCCGTACCCCGCAAACGAGCGCAAACTGGACGTTGATGACACAAAGGTATTTCCCGAACCGATCGACGGCGAGGGTTTGCTCGCGGCAATTGCGCGGGCCGAAAACACTTCCGCAGGCAGATCCGATTTATTTCACACTGTCGATCTTCTGCAAATGTGTTGCCTGAGCCGCCGCACCGGCGCGATTCAAACCGTGAAAGAAGACAAGAGCGGGATCGCCTTTCTCCGCGGCGGTGAGATCGTTCATGCCGAAACGGCGGGGACGCGCGGCGAGAGCGCCTTGTTTGACATCGTTGGTTGGGAAAATGTCGAATTCGCTTACGATCGCACCGTTCGGCCACCAGTAGAAACGATCGCCAAGAAATGGCACGAGGTGTTGATCGATGCGGTCGAGCGCAACAAAGGATTGAAAGCGCGGTCGCGTGCCTGAATAAGCTGATTTGACGGTGGCGACCTTTCTCTGTTATGCGACGAGCTGCATTATTCACCGGCTCATGAAACTGACGTTGTCGGTCGCATGTTTTTTTCTGCTCGCCGCGTCGGCGCTGGCGCAAATTCAGGTCGAACTGAAACTGCCGCGACTGCAATACATCGCTCATGAACCGGTTGTCGCGAAACTGTCCGTTACGAATCTCGCTGGCCGGGATGTCGATCTTCGTGACGCGGATGGGCGAACGTGGTTTGGATTCGAAATCACGGGCAGCGCAGGCCAGCCAATCGCGCCGCTCGCCGCCAACAAATCAGAAACGGCGCTGAGTATTCCGGCCGGAAAGACCGTCACGCAAAAAATCAACCTGACTCCCCTCTATTCCGTAAACGAATTTGGCACCTATCGTGTCCGGGCCCACGTGTATTTTACGGACTTGGGTAAATTCTTTTATTCGCAAACAAAAGTTTTCCAAGTCACGGACGCACGACCCATTTGGCAGAAGACGGTTGGCACGCCGGAAGGAACGTCGGGAGCAGGAGACACGCGCACTTATTCGTTGCTCAGCAACCGCTTTCCCGATCACACCGCATTGTATGTGCGCGTGGAAGACAAGAGCAGCGGCATCGTTTATGCCACCTACTCACTCGGCCGAGTTATCGCCTTCGACGAACCGCAGGCCGAAATCGATAACACCAATCACCTCCACATTTTGCATTGCGCCGCGCCGCGAAGCTGGGCTTACTCCCATGTGGGTTTGAACGGGGAATTGCTCGCCCGCTCGGCTTTTATGGAATCAAAAACCCGGCCACGCCTGCGCCATGCATCTGATGGCACAGTTCTCGTCATGGGTGGAACGGTTGAAGCTCCTGTAGCACAATCGACAAGAAGCGCGGTCCCGAAACTTTCGACGCGACCGCCCAATATGCCGAAGAACGAATAAACAATGTCACCGCGCTTTTACCAACTCGTTGTTTTTGCCGGCGGACTCTCGTTTGCAGCGTTCACGTTTGGCGCTTCCAAGCGGTCATCGGAATCGCAGCCTCCGCGACAATCCACTACTGTCATCATTGACGCTGGTCACGGTGGCTTCGATCGCGGTGGCATCCCTGGTCAGAGTGTCGCCGAAAAAACCGTGGCGCTCGATGTCGCGCAGCGGTTGCATCGCGTTCTCGAGGCCGGCGGTTATCGCGTTGTTATGACACGGGACAGCGATGTGTTCGT
Organism: Verrucomicrobiota bacterium; assembly: GCA_041167145.1. GTDB lineage: Bacteria > Verrucomicrobiota > Verrucomicrobiia > Chthoniobacterales > UBA10450 > Palsa-1382. Next base: position 6,886 of record JBEEGY010000138.1, on the reverse strand, counting down.
GCCGCTAGGCACGCGCGTGTCCATCGCGAATTCTTATCGCAACGGTATCTTCGTCTGCATTCATTTCAATTCCGCACGACGTTCGGGCGCGAATGGAATTGAAACTTACTTTTACAGTCGTGACAGTCTCGCCCTCGCCTCCGCCGTCCACTACAGTGTCACGCGCAGCGTTTCTTCTTCAAACCGCGGAGTGCGCCGCCGTGGCTACTTTGTTTTGCGGAAAACACGAATTCCTGCCGTCCTCGTGGAATGCGGCTTTCTCACCAATCCGACCGAGGCGCGGAACGCGCAGAACGGCGCCTACCGGCAGAGGCTGGCCGATGCCATTGCGAACGGCGTTCGCGGACGTGCCTCAGTCCAAAACACGCTCAGTTCCCCACTCACCATTCCATTGCAACCGTTCATCGATCAAACCCGCGTGCGCGATCCCGATCTGTCGCGTAAGAAGCGCTCCGTCAAATCCAAGAAGCGAAAGTCCTCAACATCAAAGAAAGAAGCTTCTGCAGAAAAGAAAGCCGTCATTGGTTACTACATCGCTGCGGACAACAGAGTTATCTCGATAAAAACGGAGGGTTGATTGGACTCGCCGATATTGACTGCAGCGCAGATGCGGACGGTTGAAGAAGCTGCTTTCGCTCGAGGAGTCGAAGCCGAAACGCTGATGGACCAGGCTGGCGCCGGCATCGCCCGCGTCATTCGGCAGTTTTTTCCGCGACCGGAAAGATGCATTGTTTTCGCGGGAAAAGGTCACAACGGCGGCGACGCCCTGGTGGCGGCGAAGTGGTTGAAGCGATGGCAATGGGAGGTCGACATCCGTATTCCGTTTCCGGAGGAGGATTGCGCAGACCTGACCCGCCAGAAGCTTCAGGCCTTTCACGACGCGCCGGCAAATTCCGCCGTCGGCGACGAATACTTCAGGCGAACCGTTATCATCGATGGCTTACTCGGTCTTGGGACCCAGTCGCTTTTGCGCGAACCGATTCGCACAGCCACCCGCGAGATCAATCGGTTGCGTGCCGAACTAAAGGCCTTTGTCTTCGCCGTCGATCTTCCCACCGGAATCAATGGCGACACCGGCGAGATTGATCCCGATTGTGTGGCGGCCGATTTCACCGTCGCGATTGGCTTCGCCAAGCACGGCTTGATTGTCGATCCAGCGCTCGATTTCGTCGGGCGCCTTGAAGTTGTTCCACTTGTCGATCTTGTCCCGCCCGAAACCGCACCAAACGAGACGCTCGCCACGGCGCATTCTCTGAGCGCGCTCTTGCCCAGAAGAAAATTCAGCGCTTACAAGAATCAATTCGGTCGCGTCGGGGTCGTCGCCGGATCGAAAGGATTTGTCGGCGCCGCCATTATGACCGCGACCGGCGCACTGCGCTCCGGTGCCGGCCTCGTCGAAGTCTTCGATCCGCAAGACATCTACGCGATCGTCGCGACGGCAGCGCCGGTCGAAGCGATGGTCAAATCGGTGCGTTCCTACAAAGATCTGACCGAGGACAATATCAACGTCTGGGCCGTCGGCCCCGGGCTGGGAAAGGCGCACGCTTCGCAAATCCTCCGCTTTATAAAGCGCGCTGAAAAACCGATGGTGATCGATGCCGATGCGCTCAACATTCTCGCCGGCAAGATCGACATCCTCAAGAAATGCGAAGGCAAACGGCTGCTCACTCCGCACCCCGGCGAGATGGAACGGCTTATCCATCCCGGAAAAATGACGCGCGCCTGGATCGCGCGAAACTTTTGCGAACAACTTCCGGTCACGCTTTTGTTCAAAGGAAGCCGTACGATTGTTTGTGAAGAGAATCGTCCGCTCAGTTACAACAGCACCGGTAATCCCGGCATGGCCACCGGGGGAATGGGCGACGTTTTGACGGGCGTGTGCGCCGGACTTGCCGCCCAAGGATTGTCCCTTTACGACGCGGCCCGTCTCGGCGCGTGGGCCTGCGGGCGCGCGGCGGAAATGTCGATCTTTAATGGTAATGCGAGCGAAGAATCGCTTCTCCCGCGCGACGTGCTCGATAACCTCGGTCGCGCGCTTGATGACTTGCGATTAGATTAAGACGCAAGTTCAAGTCATGGACCTCTATTCCGCCCACCCGCCGCTCGAAGCGCCTCCGCGACAAACCGACGATTGGTGGAGTCGCACCAAAAAGACATTGGGTCCAGTGGCGGTGGCGGCCGCTGTCATCGCGAAGTTTTTTGCGAAACTGAAGTTCATTCTTCTTCCGGCGCTCAAGTTCCTTCCCATCATCCTGAAATCAGGCGGCACCATGCTGCTCATGATCGGCGTCTACACCGCCATGTGGGGCTGGAAATTCGCGGTCGGCTTCGTGCTGCTTTTGCTCGTGCATGAATGCGGGCACTTGCTCGTCGCGAAAAAATTCGGACTCAAAGTGGGCGCGCCTGTTTTCATTCCATTCATGGGCGCTTTCATCGCTTTGAAAGATGCGCCCAAGAATGCCTGGATGGAAGCTTGCGTCGGTATCGGCGGCCCCATTCTCGGCTCGCTTGGCGCTCTGCTTTGCAATTCTCTCGGCGAGATTTTCAATGCGCCCATCTTCATTGCCCTGGCCTGGTTCGGATATTTTTTGAATCTGTTTAACCTGACCCCGGTCGGCATGCTCGACGGCGGCCGCATTGTTACCGCAATGTCGCGCTGGCTGTGGCTGCCCGGCTTCGCCCTGCTTCTCTGGTTCGGCTGGCAATATCCAAATTTTATTGTCTGGCTGATGATCTTTCTTTCGCTGCCGCGCGTTATTTCGCTGTTCCGCAAACGCACCGAGGAGGAGCGCCGTTACTATGAAGTTACGCCAGCGCAGCGCTGGACCATGTCGATCTTGTACTTCGGCTTGATCGTCACGCTGATTTTCGGGATGCATCTCGCGCAACGCGACCTGCACGAGCAAGGCATCCGCGCGCACGGCCAGGGTCAGGATACGCTTGTGCAGTAATCAAAGCGCCGATCTACTTTCGTTCAGCGGCCGAAGCGTCCGCGATTAGCTTTTGGAAACGCGGATCGTTGCGAATTGGGTCCCATTCCCAGCGGAATTTTAGATCGTTCGCCGTGATGCTGTAATCGACGCTGTCGACCGCGCCCGGTGTTTTCAACAAGCGTTCAATCAGCGGAAGCGCCAAATCTTTTTCGCCAAGTCGCGCATAAATAAGTGCGAGATAGCAATTCATGATTGCGCCATCGACCGCGTCCTTCGATTCCGGTTTCAACTCAACCGCGCGCCGGCCCTCCCGAATCGCGTCGTCTTTTCGACCCATAAACGCGTAAAACCAACCGAGATTGGCATGACGGTCCGCGTTCAATGGCGCTTCCTCTACCGCTTTTTCAAAGGTCGGGCGGGACACTTCGAATGCTTTGTCAGCCTTTGCCTTGTCGCCTTGCGCCAGGGCGATGCAACCCTCCAAAAAGCTTTTCGGCGTTGTTCCTGCGTTGGTGTACGAGACCTCGGTCGCTCCGGAAGTTTGCAAAGCGGTACTTGCGGCGGAAAAATCGCGCTCGATCATCGCCACGTCCCACCGGCACGATGTCACCGCGCCATCCGGATCAGTTCCCGCTGGCACCTGGCTGAGCAAAGACTTGAGCGAACGCATGTCCCCCTTCGACCAGAAATCGACGTAACCGCTTTGAGTCTTGGCGACCAGTGAAGCCGGGGCCATCGCTCGCATTCGTTCCGCCCAGCGGGATGCATCGGACCAGTGCCTTAGAGCCGTGTTCGTAAAAAGAATGTTTCGCACGATGTTTGGATTCTGCGGATCAATTTTCTGACTTCTCTCAAAGGCTTCGAGCGCTTCCTGCCAATGTCCCTGCCGCCGTTTAATCGCTGCGATCAACTCACCGACATCCCCGTTATTCGGAGACAAATGCAAAGCGGTATCGAATTCCTGAAGCGCTTGGTCGTAATTCTGATCCATCCAATACGCCCATTGACCAAGAGCAACGTGAGCCTCGGCCAGATTGGGTTGCAGTCGCAGCGCGGTCTCTGCTTCGGCGCGAGCCTTGGATTTCCAGGTGTCGAGCGGCTCATAGAAGTGGAAAATCTGGGCCTGCGTTGAAGCGAGCCGTGCATGAGCAAGCGCAAAGTTCGGATCAAGCGTAATTGCTTGCCTGTACAGTTGCTCCGCTTTCTTGAAATCCTCCAGAAGCGTATCCGGATTTCGCTGAATCTGATTTGCTTGCAGATAAACGACGTAAGCGTCGGTATTCCCAGTCGGCTTTGTCTGGACCCGCGCTTTCTCAGCCGGACTTAGCGTGACGCGAAGCGCGTCCGCGATTTCAGCCGCGAGTTCCCCTTGCAACCCCAGCGAATCAGCCAGGGGTCGATCGTAACGGTTGGCCCAAAGATGGCGATCGTGGCGCGCATCGATCAGTTGTACTGTCACCACGACGCGATTAGCTTCGCGGCGAACACTTCCCTCCAGCACATTGTTCACCCCCAGGGCTTTGCTGATATCGCGGAGATTCAAGAAAGCCTTTGGAGCCCGATAACCCATCACGCTGGTGCGACTGATGACGCGCAGCCCTTCAATTTGGGCCAGACTTGTAAGTATATCGTCCTGAATGCCGTCCGCGAAAAACGCATTCTCCTTTTCATCGCTAAAGTTTTCGAAGGGAAGCACGGCGATACTCTTTTCGGATCGCGCCAGTCTGAAGAAGAAAAGACCAGCGAGCAGAGCGACAGCCAAAAGTGATCCGCCTGCAATCAGCACGTTCCGGCGACGGAAGGCTGGTGGACGAACCGTCCCGGCCGCGGCTTGTTCGAGGCGCGTTTTTTTGATCTTCTCCGGAACCTGCGGATTTCCGGCCTCCCCGGTGTATAAGTTCACTACCGACACACTGACGCCGTGCTTGACCGCGCATTCCCCAAGATCATGTAAGGAAGACTGCCATTGCCTGGAGTGCGCAAGGTCTTCCGCAACCCGTTTGGAAAGAAGGATGTGCCCGCCGTCGGCGCAATCCATTATCCGCTGCGCAAAATTGATTCCGGCCCCAGCAATGTTTGTTCGGTCATTGACATCTTTCACCTGACTGATGGGACCACTATGAATGCCCATGCGAAGCTGGATGCGGGGATGATCTTTCAGGGCTTTGCTGATCTCGAGGGCACACCGGACCGGAGCCTCGGGGCTATTGAAGAAGACCAGGGCCATCCCATCGCCTACTGGTAAGCGGATAAGCTTGTCGCTTGCTTCAGCCGCACGGAATTGCTCGGTGCTCCGTACAACCTGGCTAAGCTCTTCTTGCAATTCACGTTGATCGTTAATCAACAGCTTTGAGTAACCCACCACGTCCATAAAAAGGATGTGCCCAATTTCCAACTCAATATCGGGTTCAGGCTTAGCGGACATGCGCGTTACCGTTAACCCGCAGACGAAAATTAACTAGCCAAAAGCGTGACCCGCTTTCGGCGTTCGACGCCCGATGCTAGTGTAACAAATGGCGTTTCAGCTCGAATCAAGTTACAAACCGCGCGGCGATCAGGGCCAGGCCATCGCGAAACTGACCAAATCGCTCGAGGCCGGCAACCGCCACCAGACGCTCCTCGGCGTGACCGGTTCGGGCAAGACTTTCACCGTTGCCAATGTGATTCGCGAACTGGACCGGCCAACTCTCGTCATTTCGCACAACAAAACGCTGGCCGCGCAACTCTACTCCGAGTTCAAACAGTTCTTCCCCCGTAACGCAGTCGAATATTTCGTCAGTTATTTCGATTATTATCAGCCGGAAGCGTACATTCCGCGCTCCGACACTTACATCGAGAAGGACTCATCGATCAACGAAGAGATCGAGCGATTGCGGCTTTCCGCGGCGAGCGCGCTGCTTTCGCGGCGCGACACGATTGTCGTGGCGAGCGTTTCCTGCATCTACGGCGTGACTTCGCCGGAAGACTACGAGCGCATGCTGCTTACGGTGAAACGCGGCCAGCACATTAGCCGCGAAGCTGTCCTCGGCCGCTTGATCGACATGTTATACGAGCGCAACGATATGAACTTTTCGCGCGGACGATTTCGCGTTCGCGGCGACGTCGTCGAAGTTTATCCCGCCACCGCGGATGAGGAAGCGATCCGGCTCGAATTTTTCGGCGACGACCTGGATGCCATCACCCGCTTCGATCCCCTCACCGGCCATGCGCACGAAGCCCTCAGTGTCCTCACCTTTTACCCGGCGAAACAGTTCGTCACCCCGGCGGACAAGCTCAACCGCGCCCTCATATCTATCCGCAACGAGCTCGAACATCGGATCGTCGATCTTGAATCGCAGTCGAAACTGCTCGAGGCGCAACGGCTGCGCATGCGCACCGAGTACGACCTCGAAATGTTGCAGGAAATGGGCTTCTGCAACGGGATCGAAAACTATTCGCGTCACCTCTCCGGACGCGCTCCCGGCTCGAAGCCCTACACCTTGCTCGATTTCTTTCCAAAAGATTTTCTTCTCGTCATCGATGAATCGCACGCCACCATTCCGCAAATCGGTGGGATGTACGAAGGCGACAAATCACGCAAGACCGTGCTGGTTGATTACGGATTTCGTTTGCCCAGCGCGCTCGATAACCGCCCGCTCAACTTCGACGAGTTCATGAAGATGACGAACCAGACGATCTACGTAAGTGCGACGCCGGCCGAGTTCGAAATCAAAAACAGCATCGTCAACAATATAACTTACATCCCCCACAAACGAACGCGCATCGGGGAAGACGAGCTTGTGCCATTTATTTTGCCTGGCAAGAATGCGCGGACATCGGAAACGCATGTCAGTCGGACGGACGAGCCCCTGGAGAAATTCGACGTCCATACGCCCGGCGCGCCACTCGTCGTCGAACAAATCATTCGCCCGACGGGACTTCTCGATCCAAGGATCACTCTTAAACCGCTCAAG
>JBEEGY010000137.1:0-17641 GCA_041167145.1 Verrucomicrobiota bacterium | reverse complement strand
ACCGTGAGCGAGCTTCGACAAAACTTGCAAACCTCGCGTCGGACGATTGTGCCATTGCTCGAAAAGCTCGACCGCGACCGCGTTACCCGGCGCATAGGCGACCGACGGAGTTTAGTGGAGGAAACTGTAGCAAGCGCGAAGCACGGGCTAGGTTAGTTGATGGTCCAAGCACCGGCGCCGCACCCCACAGAAGGACATGGTGTGGTATTGCATATCGGCGCCTCGTTTGATGCGGCATGGACAGACGTTATTCAGCCCTGGTTTGAACGAGTTTTGCCCGAGACATGGAAACAGACGCTGCCGTCATTAATTGTCGTTCCGACGCGAGGACAGATCAATGACTTGAAGGCGCGCTTGCTGGCAAAAGGTTCATCGCATCTCGGTTTGCAGTTTATTACACCACCGACTCTGCGCGCCCTCCTCGCGCGGAATGACCCGACGCCGCCTGCCAGGGCGGAACATTTGCGCCTGCTCCTGGCGATCGCCGCGAGCGAAATGGAAAGTCGGCCAGACAAATCTGAAGCACTCGCCGCTAAAGCTATCGCCCGCGCACCGGCGCCTCTGCTGCGCGCATTAGAACGCTTGGAAACGGCCGGCTGGAAATTTGGCGACCTGTCGCTGCCATCATTTGCTCCAGTCGTTCAACGTTTCAACGAGCTATTGAAAGAGTGCGACTTTGTTCTGCCCGGCGAAGCAGACCGACGCGCGTTTCATCACGCAGCGTCTGGCGAACGAAAATTTTCCCGCGTTCTCATCACCGGATTCGACGGGGCCCATTGGCCACACTGGTTTCTCCTGCGGACCGCAGTCGAGTTGGCGGAAGACGCAACCGTTGTACTCGAAGAACCGCGTGGCGATTTTTCCGATGTCGATCTTTGCTGGATCGGCTCGTGGGAAGAGATTTATGGCGAAGCGAAGCGCACAACGACAACTTCTCTCGCGGTCGGCGACTCCCTTTTTAGCGAAACGGAAATGCGCGGTGGGACGGCATCGGCAAAGCATTTTGATTTTCTCATTGGCACGAACTTCTCGGAACAAGCCGAAGCAATCACCCGGCAATGCGTTCGATACCTGGCGGAAGAAACGTGCACGCGACTCGGCGTAATCTTCCCGAGCGGCGGTGCCTTGCCGCGTCTAGTCGCTAACTCGCTGGCCCGATTGAACATCCCGCACAACGACGGTCTGGGGCATATGGTGCCGGGCATCTTTGAGTCGGCGGACTGGCGGGCTTGGCTCGCACTCCAGCGCGCGCCTCGCCTTGATTCATTCCTGGACTTTCTCAACGCGCTTTCCGAGCCCGCGACTGTTTCGGCAGGATTGAGCCCGTCTGCTTTTGAAGAGGCCCTGTGTAACAGTTACGAGGAGGTCCTGATCGATGATCTCGAGATCCTCCGCGAATTTTGCGCGACCCGGACAGATGAAAGATATCAATCTGTCGCGGCAGCGTTGCGAGCTTTTCTGTTTTTGCCGCCACGTGCCACGCTTTCGCAATTCCTTGAGACCACGCACGCTGCCCTCGAGCAACTCGGCTGGAAGCAACATGCTTTCGTAATCGCCAGCGCGACGCGCGACTGGCCGGGACGTTTTGATGCAACATTTTCGCGTGCACTTTTCCTGCGCTGGCTCGAAGAAACAGCGGCCACGTTTAGCGCCCTCCGATCTGGCGAGGGCGATCATCCGTACGCGCGCGTCCAGTTACTCACGGTAGCGCACGCGCAAAATCAGGAGTGGTCGCACCTGATCTTTGCCGGCTGGAACGAAGGCGCTTGGCCGCCGACGACCGCCACGGAATTCGCACGCGAGCAAGAGATTCGCGCTTTCAATCGCGGTGTTCGGCGGTTGAACAAACGGGCCGCACACCAGGGAAGACAGGGGGAAGGCCACATCAGCGTACGGGAAGATCGCACTCTTTATCTCGGCCCGATCGAACAGCGAGCAGTCGCGCTGCGGCAATTCGGGGCGCTGCTCGAGTCGGCCAGCGAGGGCGTGACGCTCGCGGCGAGTTTGCTGCACGAAGATGCGCCAGAACGTTTTTGGAACCCGAGCGAATCCTTCACCCGGCTCTATGGGAAAACGCGGGGCGAAGCGCTCACCCAAAAGACGCTGAGAAATTTGCAGCGCGCGACCGCATTGCTTCCAAAGACGGCTGCCTCATCCGGAGATGCGCAACAAACGTTGATCGCCTTCAACGCCCGGCGCGATCGCGAGGCAAAAGCCGGTGAATACGATTTCGCACTTCGCCCGAACGGATCGGCGCGACATATCCCGATCCTGAGCGTGAGCGATCTCGAGCGCATGGTTTCTTCTCCCGCAATCATCTGGATGAAACGTTATCTCGGCGTCGAACCGCCCGACGACGCCGGCAATCCGTGGGCCGCGACAAGCGGCAAATGGGTTCACCGTTGGCTCGCCGCCATGGGCGAAACTAGGGAAGGTCGAATCTTCGCTTCCTTTCCGTCCGCGGAAAAAATCGACGAACGCGTCCGCGCGTCCGCCGATAAACAACGCGAGACGCTCCAGCAACTCTGTCAGTCGCTAGGCAAAATTGTGCCAGACTGGTGGATCTCCGGTTGGTTGAATGCGCGTTACCTGGCGCGTCATCTCGGCAGAAAAATCGCCGGGGTAGAGGATTGGAAATGGATGATGACGGAATACCCAATCGGGCGCGAGGGCGCCGTAAAAATTACGGACGAAGTGGAGCTGCTGCTGCGTGGGCAGATCGATTTGATCCTTGCCCACAACGACGCGGTTGATTTTGCCGGCCAGAAAATCTGGATTGTCGATTATAAGACCGGCTCGACCAAAAAGCTTAGCGCTGGCGATCTGCACGATACGCTGGTTAAAGGGACAGCCCTCCAACTGGGCCTTTACTCGCTGGCCATGCGGGAGCGAGGAGCAGCCGAAGTGAGCGCGGGCATTCTCTCGCCCGCCATCAAAGATGTCGCGCCGCAGTTGTCCGTCGGTGAGCTGGCGCTGCATGCGAATGTCTTCGCCGATCTAGCCGATATGCAACGGAGCGGCGTTTTCGGAATGAAAGGTGAGGTGCGTCCCGCGTTCGGCTACAGCGCGGCATATCCGCTCGCGACCTTGCCAATCGATCCAGACGTGCTGGAAGATAAATGGGCGCTCACGCACCCTGCGCTCGTGCTCGAAAAGGAGGAGTGGGAAGTATTTTGAAGCCAAGCGATCAATCCGCGCGGGACCGATTTGCGACCGAGCTCGATCGAAATTTTTCGGTTGTTGCTTCTGCCGGCTCGGGCAAGACGACCGCGATCACGCAACGTGTATTGTCGATTGCGCACAATGCGCCGGAAATCCTGCCAAGCCTGGTCGTCGTCACCTTTGCCAACCGCGCCGCGGATGAGATGCAGCAGCGCGCACGACAGATCTTGCTTGAAGAAAAATTGAGCGACGAAGTTCAGACAGTATTCAATCGCGCGTTCTTCGGCACGATCCATTCGTTTTGCATGAAGCTACTAACCGACTTCGGCCATTATCTCGGTTTACCTGCGCCCCTTGAGCTATTGAATAACGATGACGATCTGTGGCAGGAATTCGTGCAAAGCCAAATACGGATCGGCAAATCGCTGAGCGCGGAAGATCGCATTACACTCTTACGTCTGGTGCCAGCGCGCGACTTAATGGAACTGGCGCGACGCGCCGGCTCCGCCGTATTGCGCGTGCCGCAGTTGTCACCGTGTCCAACGCTCGATTTCGAAGCGGTCTACGGGCAACCCGACAAGGGAAACAGCAACATCAGCAAGTCGCAGGCGGAATTGCGAGAATGGGAAAAACGTTACACCGGCGATTGGGAATATTTGCGCTGGCCGGTTTATTTCACCTCGGATAACTCGGAGTTTACGCAGCTTTGGCGGCAAAAATTCTCACCACTGCGCAAATGGATTGCCGAAGCCGCCATCTGTGTCGCCGCGGAAGTGCAGCGCGAGTTTCTCGATTTTCGGCTGGAGCGTGGATTCGTCACTTATGGGGATCAAATCGCGCTCGCGAAAGAATTGCTCCAGCACCCGGTCGCCGGGCAACGTATACGCGAGCAGAACTTCCGCGTGATTCTTGATGAAGCGCAGGACACGGAGCCGGCGCAATTTTCCGTCCTGCTCGAAGCAACCCGCCCGCCGTTCGCGATCGGCGATTGGATGGAAACACGCGTCGATCCGCCACAGCCCGGTCGCTTTTGCATGGTCGGTGATTTCCAGCAATCGATCTACCGCGATCGCGCCGACCTGCCGTATTACCGGGCCGTGCATGAGGCGATCATTGCCGATGATCACGGCGAAAGCCTGGAATTCTCGGTCACCTTTCGCTTGAACGAAAAACAGCTCGCGTTCGTGAATGAGACCTTCCGGGAGATCCTCAACGACTGCGACGGACAGGTGCGTTTCGTCGAATTGCATCCGCGCCCGAACATCCTGCCAGGACAGGTCATTCGCGTTCCACTCGTTGCAAGCGAGCTGGTGCCGGAGGGAAGAAACCTGAAGGACTATCAGAAGGGACGCATCGAAGCGGAATATCTCGCGACCTGGATCAGAAAAACCGGCTTAAAAACACTTGGCGCCGAATCGTGGCGCGAAGTGGCGATTCTCTGCCCGCGCAAGGCCTGGCTGCAAACAATGGCGGCGGCGTTGCGGCGCGAGCAATTGCCGGTTTCGATTCAATCCGAACGCGACGTGAAAGGCGACAGCCCGGCTTACGCGTGGCTCACCGCGCTGCTCACCATCATGACTGATCCGCGCGACGCCTACGAAATCGTCGGCGTGCTTCGTGAGATTTTTGGCGTCTCCGACCATGATCTGGCGGTTTTCTCCGAAGGACAAAAAGCGCGCCTCCGAATCGACGAAGTACAGGCCGCCGCCGGAAAAATCTCATCGCACCTGCGCGCCCTCGCGGAAACCCGGCAGCGTATCGAAGGCCTGGCGCTTTTCGACGCGGTCACACTGATTGTCGATCTAACGCACTTGCGTGAGCGCCTGTTGCTGTTGCCCGCGACCGAATTTGGTGATCTCGCGCGTGAACTCGACGCGCTGCTCGCGCAAGCGGCGGATGCGGAAGCGGTTGGAATGATTCTGGCGGAATTTGCCGAGCGTTTGCGTGACGACTTCAATGCGCCGCGCGCCGTTCGTTTCGCCGCAGACGACAACGCTATTCAGCTCATTACTTCGCAAAAGGCGAAAGGCTCGGAATGGCAGTGCGTGATTGTGCCGTTTCTCGGCCGCGAAATGCGACCGCCCTATCCTCCGTATCCACATTTCGTAAAAACGCCGTTGACTGGCGAACTTTTCATCGCGCTCGGGAAGGAAGATAAATCAAAGAAACTGAAAGATGCTATCGAGCGCGAGCAGCAGCAGGAACTGGAGCGCCTCCTTTACGTCGCGACCACGCGTGCTCAACGCACCCTCGTGCTCGTGCTGGACCAGGAACTTTTTTGCAGCAGCAAAGGCAACCTGGTCAAGACGGCGCAACTGCGACGGCTCCTTCGCGGTGCGGATGTTTATCGCGACGAATTCGACCAGCGATCGGCGCTGATCAAAGTTGGCAATGATTCCTTCGGGGCGGAACAACCTGTGGCGCCAGTCGAAACGAGGAGGGAGTCGTTCACTACTCCCGAACTGAAACGGGCTACGAATCGCGCGGCAAAATTCGTGCGCAAGCTTACGCCGAGCTCGCTCGATACGGAAGTTCCCGCGGAAGTAAGAATGACTTCGCGGATCGACAACCTCGCCACGCTCTACGGCCGCTGGTGGCACGAATTCTTCGAGCGCCTCGATTGGAAAGGCGGGATCGATTCTGCACAAAGATTATTCGAGCGACAATTGCCACTTTCTCCCGACGAAAAAGCAGCGGCCAAGGACTGGGACATTACGCGCCAGAATTTGTTCAGCGATGCCGGCATCGCTCGCTTCCTCGCCGACGAGGAAACACAATTTCATTACGAGTTTCCATTTTCCTGGCGAAGAGATGATCGCAGCGTGCTCGAAGGCGTAATCGATTCGCTCATGATCGATCGTGCGGCGGCCCGATGTCTCCTGCTTGATTGGAAAACCAACAACGTTTCGGCAAGCGAAGCGGAACCTTTTCGCGCGCGTTACCGTCCGCAGCTTGCAGCTTATTGGAAAGCAGTCGGCGAAATCACGTGCCTACACGTGGAGGCCGGTTTGTTCTCGACCGCGCTGGGTCGCCTACTGCTTTACCCTGCTGACGAATTAGAAAAGGAATGGCGCCGGCTAGAACAACTTCCGCCCGCGCGGCTCGAGGACGAGATACGACCGGATGCGCCTGACGATTTTTAGGCAAGCGAAAACCGCCTATCAGCAATCGCCCGTTATACTGTAAGGGTTGCCGCCGGCAACGTTTCCCGGCGAAGCAACTCCTGGCCCAACTGGCCCGCGCGCAGATGCAGCGAGCGTTTTAGCAGGCGCGCACGCCGCGGATAAATTCTTCCACGCACTTGTAGGCTTCGTCGTCCGTCATTTGCTCTGGCGGATGTTTGGAGAAAAAGGCGGATGCGGAGTGTAAAACGCCCCCGATCCCGCGATCGAGTCCAAGCTTACAGCAGCGGATCGAATCAATCGCAATCCCGGCGGAGTTGGGTGAATCTTCCACGGAAAGTTTTATATCGAGCTCCATCGGAACGTTACCGAAAAGGCGTCCTTCCACGCGAATAAAGCAAATCTTGTTATCGAGCTGCCAGGGCACGTAATCGCTCGGGCCGATATGAATGTTTTCGTCAACCAGGCGTTCGCCCATAACCGATTGCACCGCTTCGGTCTTCGACGTTTTCTTGGAAGCGAGGCGGCTGCGATTGAGCATGTTGAGAAAATCGGTGTTGCCGCCCGTGTTCAATTGATAAGTGCGCTCGACTTTGACGCCGCGCTTGCGGAAAAGATCGACAACCGTGCGATGCAACACGGTGGCGCCCATTTGCGCTTTAATGTCGTCGCCGATGATGGGTAATTTTTTATCGGCGAAGCGTTTTGCCCAAACCGGGTCGCTGGCAATGAAGACCGGGATGTTATTGACGAAACCGAGGCCCGCCTCCAAGGCACAACTGGCGTAGAAACGCGTCGCTTCTTCCGAGCCGACCGGGAGATAATTGACCATGATCTCGGCGGATGAATTTACCAGCTCGGCGATGATCTGTTCGCGGGTTGATTCCTTTTCCAAGGGGAGGAAAGTGCGGAGCGGATCCTGCTCTCGCATGTGAGGGGCATAACTATCAAACACGCACCCCATTTTTACGATCGCGCCAGTCAGGCTAACCTTTTCGCAGAAAACTTTTGTGCAGTTCGGCGGAGAAAAAATGGCTTTGCTCACGTCGAGACCGACCTTGCGGCGATCGATGTCGAAGGCGGCCACAACCTCGATATCTTCCGGCTTATAAGAGCCAATTTGCCGGTGCATCAGACCAACTCCGGTGCCATTAGCCGAGGAGGCGCCGCGATAAAAGTTGATCCCCTGGATTAGTGAGCTGGCGCAATTGCCCACTCCGACTATGGCGATTCGAATTTTTCTCATGACTAGAATTGAGAGGGTAGCTAAAGCCGCGCAGATGGGGCAAGAGGTAAGTTAATGACGATCTTAAGTGAGCGGCGAATGGAAGCGTGTTATACACTATACGTCAAGAAGGTTCCTTTGGCTCGGGCCTTTTTTTTGACGCAACCCTCTAGTGAACAGGGATTTTTATTGAAAAAATAGTGTTAGCCTGAGGATATACACGGATGCGCTGGGCGGGTGGCAGCTTGTTCTTAACGTTGGTGCTGGTCTCGTCGGCCTCGCTCAGAGGCGCGACCCCGGCCAGCGTGGAGGAAGCGGTCGCCATGGCCCAATTGCAAAATCCCGAGCTGGAGATTGCACGCAGAAAGGTGGACGCGGCCCGCGGTGGCTTGATTGAAGCGCGCTCGGGCTATCTACCCTCTGTCGTTTCTCAAGGCCTGGTGCGGCAACGCGAACACCAGACCGACTCGCGTCTGCGCGATGATGATTACAATGCGTCGCTACGTGTCTTCCAAAGTATCTACACGGGCGGCGCGGTCCGCAGTCAGGTGACGATTGCCCAATTAAATATAGAGAAGCAGGATTACGAGCTCCAAGCCCTGTCCAACCGCGTTTCCATGGACGTGCGGATTGCGTTTAACGAGTTGCTGCTCAACCGTGCCAAGATTCGCGTGCGGGAACAATCAGTCGGCGTCCTGCAAGAGGAACTTAAAACTCAGGAGGAGCGATTGGGCGCGGGCATCGTGGGTTCGCTCAACGTGAGACGGGCGGAGGTGGCCCTGGCCAATGAGGAACCGGAACTTATCGACGCGAATACGCAGTTGAAGAATTCCTACCTGCGTTTGGGTGAATTGCTCGGCACCGATCTGCAATTCGCGACCGTCGACGCGACGGGCGAATTACAGTATCGCCCGCGACATCCCGACCTGAACGAATGTTTGGCGCGGGCCGACGTGACCCGCCCCGAAATCAAGGCGCGCGAAAAGGATGTCGAGATTGAAGATCGACAAGAAACTTTGGATCGAAGCGCGCTCCGGCCGCAAATCGAAATTTTTTCGGGCTACGAGATTTACAACGAACGGGATCCCGAAGTCGGGCGGGAGCTCAATCACGGCTACGTGGTCGGTCTCAACGCTCGTTGGCACATCTTCGATGGGCTTGCGACGAGAGGCCGTTTGCAAGCAACCCGGGCCCGGCGCGACGCCGCGGTGAAAACGTTGGAGGCGACGCGGCGCAGCGTGGCGTCGGAAGTCCGCAGCGCGTTTCTCGATATGCAACAAGCGGACCACGTGCTCGAATCGGAAACCAAGAATGTGCAGACCGCGGATGAATCCCTCGAGATCGCAAAGGGCAATCTGGGGGCAGGGCTCGGCACGCAACTCGATGTTTTACAGGCCGCCTCGGATGTGACGCGGACAAAGACGACGCGATTGAGCGCAATTTATTTGCACAATGTGGCGCTGGCCAGACTTGCTCGCGCCTGCGCAGTCAACCCGGACGAACTGGAGTTCAAAGGAAATATTTCCGAGGGGAAAAAGAAACGCGAAGAACAGGTTGTCGATCTTGCGCGGCCACCGTCCAAGCTAACCCAGAAATGAAAGGTTTCTTTCGCTTATCGCTCATCCTGGCCGTGGCTTCGACGGCGCAGGCGAAGGAGCTAACTCTGGATGTGGCCATCCAAGCGACGCTGGACAAAAATCCAGTGGTCCAAAATGCCAGGGCGGAAGTGGAACGCGCAGCTGGCCGGCGTCTGGTTCTGCGCGCGGTAGGATTACCCGATGGCGTCGTGGGGATTGTGGGCGGCGACCAAGGCGGACATCGAGCCGGCCAAAGCTCCAACCAGCCATTTGGCTTTGCTTACGGAGGTTTGGTGCAACCGATTTTCGATGCGCAAGTGCCGGCCTCGTACCGGCGCGGCGACGTGGAATTGTTGATCGCCGAGCAACAACTCAACATCGCCGTGGAAGAACAGTTGCATGGGGCCCGGCTCGCTTTTTATGCTGCGCTTTACAATCGCTCGCTCGCGACGTTGCGCGGCGAGCAGAGACAGCGGCTCAAAGAGAACGCGACCGCGTTAAAGGACCGGTATAACGCTGGGTTGGCGGATCGGGGCGCTTTGGCCAGCGCCGAAGTGCAAACTCGAGAGCTGGATCCGCGCGTCGGGACGGCGCAGCGCGGATATGAAGGCGCCGTGTTGAAGCTTGCCGAGACAATCGGGGACGACCTCAATGCAAACGCACCGATGCCCGAGCCCACCGGCGAACTGACCTACGCAAAAGTCGATGTCGATCTTAGCGGGGAAACGCGGAGAGCTCTCGAACATCGCAGCGACTTAAAACTGGCCCGTCTTCTGGTAAAGGCGGCGAACGAAGATCAGCGTATTATCGCGGCCGGATATTACCCGACGCTTGATGCCACGCTGGGTGGCGAATATATCCCCGTATCCGGGATTCGCCGGCAAGGCGAAGGCTCGCCGCGCCGGACGGACGATATCATCTCATCAGAGCTGCGCATCGGCGCGACCTACACATGGCGCGTGATCGATAACGGCAAAGTTTACGGCGCGGTCAAGAGACAACGCCAGATTCGCGAGATCAACGAGCTTGAATTGCGAAAACTGGAGGCGGATGTGCCGCGGTCGCTGGCGCGCATCCGTAACGATTTGGACGCCATTGCCACAAAGCAGAAGGAGTTACTCATGGCCACGGCCGCGGCGGAACAGAACGCGATAATCGTGCGGCAAAATCTTGCCGGCGGCATCACATCGCCGCTGGAGTTTCGATTGATCGAGAACAGCCTGCTCGAAACAAAGACCGCGCTGGTCACTCTCGCATTTCAACAGAAAGTAGCTCTGGCGGAATGGGATCGCGCCACCGGCCGGTATCTTCAATTTTCCGAAGACAGCGGGCAAAACGTGCATTAGTTGCAGCGGTTGAAGTTTCCGCGATCGAAGAATTTGGTCTGGGTGATCGTGCCGCTCGTCGTAGTGGCAGCGATTATCTGGTATTTGCTTTTGCCGGTCGCGGAAGTAGCGATCGCGCGCCGCGGCACCGCCTTGGCCGCGGTTTATGGAACGGTGCGAATCGAACCCACCGATGTGGTGCCGGTTCGCGCACAGAACGCAGGGTTTATTCGCCTCGCTGATTCGGTCGCGGCGGGTCGCGGCGCCATTGGCAAGAGCGTGGAAAAAGGGGAATTGCTGGCGACAATTGCCGACGAGTCGACCGCTCGACAATTGAAACAAGCGCGGACCGATTTGCAGGCGGCGCAGCAACGCGCGGCCCTGCCGCTGCCGTCGGCAGAATTGCTCAGGACCGCGGAAGATAACCTGCAGCGGCTCGAGAAGCTGTCGGCGCTCAGCAACGTGCCGGCGGTTGAATACGAAAAAGCAAAGAACGAAGCCAATCGATTGCGCGGTGCGGTAGAAACGGAGCGGATCGAGCGCGATCGAAATCTCGAAAGCCTCGAGGAAACGTGCAAGAAGCTGGAAGCGCAGATGAAAAACTCGGAAATTCGCGCGCCGATGGACGGGTTGATCAGCAATATTCAAGCGATCGACGGCGCACTCGTGCGAGAGAACGACCAACTTTTCACTATTTCGTCGCGCAAGACTTACGTGCGCGGGGAAGTGAATGAGGAGGACGTGGGCGAGGTGAAACTAGGAATGAAAGCGATCCTGCAATTGTATGCTTATCGCACACAGCAGTTTGCGGCGAAGGTTTCCTCCATTCAACCGGCGGCCGATCCAGAGACACAGCGCTACACCATTACGCTCGAAATGGAAAAGCCCCCCGACAACCTTATGGCCGGTATGACTGGCGAAATGAACATTATTACCGGTACGCACGAAAATGTTGTACTCGTGCCGACGCGCGCTCTGCTTGTCGATCAAGCCTGGATCGTGAAACGCGGCATGGTCCACCGCCGAACGGTTAAGGTCGGTTTTCGCACGCTCGATTTCGCCGAGGCG
Organism: Verrucomicrobiota bacterium; assembly: GCA_041167145.1. Classification (GTDB taxonomy): domain Bacteria; phylum Verrucomicrobiota; class Verrucomicrobiia; order Chthoniobacterales; family UBA10450; genus Palsa-1382. The sequence goes on along the minus strand of JBEEGY010000137.1, from coordinate 6,162 downwards.
ATGAGCGGTATTGCGCTGGGCGACCACGTGGTTGTGAGCAATCAGGATAAGGTGCGACTCGGTCAAGTGGTGCGTGAGCGCAAGATCGACATCGTCGGTCCGCCGCCACCCCCAAAGTGACTCCGCCACTTTACATCGCGATACGCTTTCTCGTGCATCGCAAGCGCGCCTTGCTGCTCAGCCTGGCCGGCGTGGTTTTCGGCGTGGCCATCTTCATTGGGACACAGGCGCAAACACAGGGCTTTGCCAAGTATTTCATCGACTCGACTCTCGGAAGCAACGGCGCGCTCGTGGTACGTTCCCGCTTTCGGCCGCACTCGACTCTTCTTGTCCCGCCCAAGAATTCCAAGGGACAAGCTGCGCATCGCAGTTACTTCGAAGGGATAGACGACGCCAGCGCGATCATGCGCGTGAGCCGTCAATTCTCCAATGTCGTTTCCTGTTCGCCGGTGTTGCACGGGACGCTCAGTGCTCGCGCCGGTTTTGAAAACGCAACCGTCGATCTTTTCGGAATCGACCCGGCCCTGCATCTACAAACAACCGATCTGTCGCATCAAATTGTCGAGGGAAGCTTCGAGGATTTTCGAAATAATCCGAACTCAGTCATTCTCGGATCCAAACTGGCGTCCACGCTCGATGTGACTGCGGGCGAGACAGTCCAATTGCTTCCGCCAGGCGGCGAGTATCGCCGATTGCTGGTCACGGCGGTGGCGCGCAGTGGCGTCGGTTCGATCGATCAGAGCCGCATCTATTCCCATGCCCGCGTGGCGCAGACGCTTCTCCATAAGCCGTACACGACTTCAATGATCATTTACAAACTGCACGATCCGCAAGGCGCGCAGGAGTTGGCGCGTCATTTCGAGACGCTCTTTCAACACGATGCGCAAAGCTGGCAGGAACGCGAGGGGGGCACGCTTCAATTGTTTATGACTCTGCGCGTTTCGGCCGCAATCACGGTGTCGTTAATTATTCTGCTCGCTGGATTCGGCATCTTCAATGTCTTGACCATGACCGTGCTTTCGAAAGTCAAAGAGATCGCGATCCTGCGCTCCATGGGTTATCGGCGAATCGACATTAGCGCGATTTTTCTATGGCAAGGCGCCATGATTGCGGTCGCCGGATCGATCATCGGATGCATCTTTGGCGCGCTGGTGACGTGGGGAATCTCTCATATTCCGATCCATATTCGCGGTCTGCTTTATGCGAATCATTTCCTGGTCACGTGGGATTGGCGTCACTACATGTGGGCGACATTGCTCGCCGTCGTGGCAGTGACACTCGCCAGTTATGTGCCGGCGCGACGCGCCGCCCAACTCCCGCCGGTAGAAACCCTGCGTGGGTCCAGCGTATGAATTCGCAAGTTTGTCTCAGTTGTCACGAGGTCGAGCGCTATCTCGGAGAAGATGAATCGCGCGTGCACGCCTTGCGCGGCGTGTCACTTCAGCTCGAACCGGGCAGCGTCCACGCGGTGGTGGGCCCGTCCGGTTGCGGAAAAAGCACACTGCTCTACATCCTCGGACTACTCGATTCGCCTGATGCCGGGTCGGTGTCGATCGAATCGCAGCTGATGACGAACTTGAGTGATAACGAATTGGCGCGCCGGCGCAACGAGTTGATCGGTTTCATTTTCCAATTCCACTTCTTGATGGAGGATTTCAGCGCGCAGGAAAATGTGATGATACCCATGCGGAAATTGGGCCGATGGACAGAGCAAGAGATGCTTGATCGCGCCGGCGCGTTGCTTGAAGCAGTCGACCTCGCCGACAAACGACGCCGCCCGAGCCGTCATCTTTCCGGCGGCGAGCAGCAACGCGTGGCCATCGCACGCGCCCTGGCCAACGACCCGACGGTGATTCTGGCCGACGAACCGACCGGCAACCTCGACACAATGAATTCGGAACGCGCGTTTGAATTGCTCAAGAATCTCGTGCATCGAGGCGGAAAAGCCCTGCTTCTCGTCACGCATAATCCGGCAATCGCCGAGGCTTGCGATTGGATTCACGAAATGAAAGATGGTCTTATCATTAATAGTCACAGCCGCGCCCGGTGCGAAACAGGCACGGGCCAAAACTAATTCTCAGCGAGGCGAAAAGACGTTCCAGGTATCGCTGAAAAAGGCGATTGCCTCGTTATTGTTGTGGCGACGGCCCTTTGGCACATCGTGCAGGGTCATCGTGCCGGACTGCTGGCGAGCCGTTCGCATCATGGCCGATGCCGGCACGACATACTTCTCTACTCCGCGACGATCGAGGCACCCGCTGATCCAGATATCGTCCATGTAAAAGGCCCCCGCTGGGGCGGCGGAATAGTCCCAAAGTTGGGCGTCGAAAAAACGTGGCTGGACGAGATAGCTCCCGCATCCTGTGACGACCGCTACTTTCTTCGGCTTTCGGAGTCGGTCCGCGCGCGCGATTTTTGGTCTGCGCCACTTTAGGTCGCTCGGCATGGGCGCTCCGCGAAAGCATAGCGTCGCGTTCGGCAGTTCCGTGCTGTAGTAAAGATAGGTGTCGAGCGCGTCGCGCGGATAAGTTCTGTCATCGTCTACAACGAAAACTAAGGTGTCGCCGCGACCGGCTGCCAGTTCTTCTTGGACCACGGGAATAAATTTTGTCGCTGGCCCCCAATCCTTGCCACAACGCAGGATGCGGAGGCGTGGGAATTGCGCGAGATATTTCGGGATAACATAAGCCTTCTGCTGGCGGCTGGAAAACTCTGGGATCGCAATCACGATCTCATCCGGTGGGCGCGTTTGCTCCAGAAGAGAACGGATCGTGGGGGTGAGATTCCCGATTCGATCCGGCAGCGTCGAAAGCGAAGCGATGACACGGCGATTATTGGTCGATTCCTGACTAGCTGCCAGCTTCGCCTGAATAAACTGGACTTGGCGTCGGCGCCTTTGCCGAGAGAACCAAAACGCAAGAAGCACCGTCAAGACCGGGACAAGAAAAACAAGCCAGCGCAGCGCCATTTCAAATCAAAATCGACAAAGGTGTTCTTGCAACGTACGAGAGGTTAACATAGGAATCGCGGCGAAAAATCAAAGCGCCATTTCAGAGAACTTTAGTTATTGTTCGGCTCGACCATCAATAAGCCCCTTTCCCTCAAGAGCGCGCAATCTACCTAAAGACTAACCGAATGAGCACGATGGAGAGCAGCATTCACATCGCGCCCCCGACGCCCGATCTTCCCCGGCGCGTCGACGGGACCGGGGCGGAGCTAAAGCGCGGCGCATTTTTAAACACGATCGCGATGCTCAGCTCAAACTTCGGCGCGATTTTCACGCTGTTGATCGCGCGACTCCTTGGACCGGTGTCGCTTGGCATATATTCCGTTGCTTGGGCCACCACCAATCTCTTTAGCAAGTTCGGCGTTTGGGGTCTCGACGACGCGATCATCACTTTCATCGCTCGGGCGCAGGCAGTCGGCGATTTCGCCCGCAGCCGCGCATTGTTTCGACTCGCTGTCGTGTTGGCCGTGGCGCAGTCCACTTGCGTAGCTGTTATATCGATCATTGCGATCTGGCGGTTCGGCGATCATCTGCACTTGAAACCAGAAATGGTTTCGGCGTTCACGGTGACTGTTTGTGCGCTGCCGGGCGTCGCTTTGTATCGCATCAGCACCTCCGTTTCGCGGGGTATGAAGGTGATGAAGCACGACATTTACTCGCGCGGCATCACAGAGCCAGCCATAACCATACTAGCATTTCTGATTGCACTTATCGCCGGATTCAAAGTGTTCGGCCCGGAACTTGCCGCGATTGTGGGGACTGCCGCATCCGGGCTTGTCGCTCTGACCCTTGCTTTGAAACTATTTCGGCACGGGCCTGAAGAGGTCGGTGCTGTCTCGCTCCGCGCCGAAGCGCGGGGATTACTCGGTTACGCATTTCCAATCGGCGCCGATCAACTCTTAAACGCATTCATCTGGCGATTGGATGTAATTATGCTGGGCTGGTTCGTGGGACGAGCGCCCGGCGTGACGTTAACGACCCTTGGCATCTACAGTGCCGCTTCTGGCCTCGCCAACGCCTTGCGCAGAGTGAGTCAACCTTTCAGCCCGATTTTCGCTCCCATCGTTGCCGAAATGACTGCCACGGGTAAGCAGGAACGTGCCGCCGCAACTTACGCGCGGCTCATGCAATGGATGCTGTGGGTTTTGCTGCCGCTTGTTGCGGTGATGATCTTGGCCGGAGATATGATCCTCATCGCTTTTGGCCCTGCGTTTCGGCAAGGCAGCATTTGGCTCGCCATCGTCGCGATCGCATGTGCAGTCAATGCATTCATTAACTTAAGCGAGACAGCGATCATGGTACAACGGCCAACATTGAACCTTCTAAATTCGTCAATTACTTGTGTGGCGGGCAGTTCCGCAACACTCTGGTTGATCTGGCGGTTCGGCGTCATCGGCGCGGCATTCGGTCTCCTGCTGACTTACATGGTACAAGGGGTCCTGCGGACGGGCACACTGCGTTTCATCTTTCGTTGGCCTAATCAGTGGCGCAACTCACTTCCCCCGGTGATTGCTGCAATCATCGCGCTCGTCCCGGCCCTCTTTTGCCGCGTGCTTCTGGACGGGATACCAGGTCAACTGGCATCGGCCGCAGCCTTTCTTGTAATCTTCGGGGTTGGCTGGTTGTACCATTCTCGCTCCAGCAAGGACACGGCGCACTTATGAAAAATATCTTCCTCACCGGCGCGAGTTCCGGAATCGGTTTGGCCATTGCCCAATCGCTCGCTGCCCGTGGCGACAACATATGGGGAACGTCGCGTGATCCAGCGCGTATTCGGCTGTCGCCCGGAATGCATCCGTTGCGACTCGATCTCGCCGATCCTGATTCGATCACTTCCGCGTTTGAGTCTGCACTGGCTGAAGCCGGCCATTTTGACGTCATAATCAATAATGCTGGCAGTGGGCATTTTGGCCCGGCGGAAAGCCTTTCTGAAAAGGAGATCGCAAGCCAGTTCCAGGTGCTCGTCTTCGGACAATTGCAACTGATGCGCCTCGGCTTGAACGCGATGCGTTCGCGCGGACAAGGTCTGATAATCAACGTCACGTCGCTCGCGTCGCGTTTGCCGGTCCCCTTCATGGCTGCTTACAACTCGGCCAAAGCCGCGCTCGCAGCTTTTACGATGTCGGTCCAACTCGAATTGCCAGATTCTCAAATACGCATTGTCGATCTTCAACCCGGGGATATCTGCACTGACTTCAACGACGCGCTAGTAAAGAGCGAGAAGCATGGTCCACGGTATGAAAGTGCGCTCGCCAAAACCTGGACCGCCGTCGAGCACAACATGAAGCATGCTCCGAAACCGGATCTCGTCGCTCGTCGCGTTTGTGATTTGCTCAATCAGGTGAAGCCGCCGCTGCGTCTGACAGTCGGCGACACGTTTCAAACAAAGGTTGCGCCCTTAATCTTTCGCATTCTTCCGCAACGGTTGCGTGTTTGGGGACTTAAAAAATATTACGGAATCTGATTGGAGCTGTTCGAGCGTCGTTCGCTCCGAGGAATGATCCAACTGGGGAGAAGCTGCCGCACCCGGTAATCCAGCCCAAACGGCGCCGATAAAACATCCCACGTATCACGAAAATACAATGCCGTTTGATGGTTATTGTGCCTCCGACTGCGTGGGACGCGATACAAGGTCATCGTGCCCACTTGCTGAGGCACTGTCCGCATCATGGACGAAGTCGGGACTACGTATTTTTGGACTCCCCGGCGATCGAGGTTCCCGCTGATCCAGATATCGTCCATATAAAAGGCAGCCGGGGGCGCATCCGAATAATCCCATAACGCGGAATTGAAAAAGCGCGGCTGGATTAGGTAACTGCCGCATCCGGTAATCACCGCCACGCGCTTGGGTTCCTGAATTCGACTGCCCAGGAATAATTTGGGGATGAACCATCTGAAGTTGGTCGGCATGGGCCCTCCTCGAAAGCAAAGCGCGGCGTCGGGTAACTGCTTGTGATAATGGAAATAAGTCTCCAAGGCGTCCCGTGGATAAACGCGATCATCATCCACGACCATAATGAGCGTCTGAGTTCGTCCAGCCGCTAATTCCTCCTGAATAATCGGTATGAACTTCGTCGCCGGACCCCAATCCTTTTCGCAATGCAGGATTCGCACTTCCGGAAATCGGGTGAGATAGTCGGGCAGTTCGTAGGATC
>JBEEGY010000136.1:0-4892 GCA_041167145.1 Verrucomicrobiota bacterium | reverse complement strand
GAGTCGACCACGACGATTGGTTACGTGTTTCCCGATTCTCCCGCAGCCAAGGCGGGCTTGAAACCGGGCGACAGGATTCTGGCGATCGATGGGCAACCGGTAACGCGTTTTGGTGGAATGGGCGCTGACAGTATTACGTGGCGAATAGTCCGCAGCGAAGGCGACATCATTTCAATTACGGTGTCGCGCGATGTAGGCGGTAAAACTGAAACGCGGACGGTGCAAGCCAAACCGATTGTCCCAACCACCAAGCCATGGATGCGAAAGGCGCTGCGCCAAATTGAGATTGTCCCGGCAGAAACGCCGGTGGTTGGAGAGGTGCAACCAAACAGCGCGGCGGCGCGCGCCGGATTGAAACCGAAGGACGTAATTGTCGCGATCAATGGTCAGCGTTTGTATCACATTCTCGGTATCGCCGATTTCATCCGCGATCATCCTGACGAACCGCTCACATTAACGGTCGACCGCGGCGGGCAGACGACTTCAGTGCCGTTCGATCCGGGTAACCCGAAGATCGGTTCAGTTTTCAAGGACAGTCCGGCAGGTCGCGCTGGCTTGAGGGAGGGAGATGAAGTGGTTGCGGTGGATGGAAAACGAATGCCGAGCGCGCTCGCCATTGCCGATTATGTGAAACAGCACGCGGGCCAGCCTGTTGCGTTGACGGTCAAACGCGAAGGCAAAGAAGTGACCGTGACTGTGACTCCTGAGGTTCCGGTCGGTGAGAAAACGGCGCGCATTGGCATCGCCTGGGGCGAAGATTACGGGATCGTGCTGAACCAATACGGGAATATGACTCCGATGTACCCAAGTCCGGTGGAGCAAATCCGTGCCGGTATGATGTCGATCTTTAATACAGTAGGCGCGATCGCCTCGTCCAAATCGGACGTACGACTGCAACACATGAGCGGCCCAATCATGATGCTGCGCATTTACTACGGAATGTTTGCCAACACGGACGGATGGCGCCTGGCACTCTGGTTCAGCGTGGTGCTGAATGTAAATCTGGCGCTGCTTAATCTTCTGCCGATTCCTGTGTTGGACGGCGGCCATATCGTTCTTGCCATTATCGAAGCGGTGCGGCGGCGTCCCGTAAACATGCGTGTGCTCGAAGTCGTGCAGACGGCCTGTGCGGTGTTGATCATCGGATTCATGGTTTATATCGCGTTTTTCGACGTGCAGGATTTTTTCGGCGCAAGAGGCGATGCGCCGAAGTTTGTTCCCAAGAAAACCGCGCCCGCAAAGTCGACGCCGGAGTAGTGCGGCGAATTCACCGCGTTGCGCGGCCAGTTCGGTTCTCGTAGATTTACGGCTGCGTGAAACATTGCGCTGATCTCTTTGGCCACCAACGTCGTGCCACTCGCGAAGTGCGAGTGGGGAAAGTCGGCGTGGGCGGTTTAAACCCGATTCGGGTTCAGTCGATGATCACGTGCGACACGATGGACACGGAGATGTCGATCTTACAGACGATGGAACTGGCGAATGTCGGTTGTGAAATCGTGCGTATCACCGCGCCAACGGTGAAAGACTCGCGCAACCTCGAGAACATCGTCAAAGGCTTGCGGGAGCGTGGCTGCGATGTACCGATCGTGGCAGACATCCATTTCAAACCGGAAGCGGCCATGGAAGCGGCCAGATGGGTGGACAAGGTCAGAATCAATCCCGGTAATTATGCCGACTCGAAAAAGTTCCTGATTCGCGAATACAGCGATGAGCAGTACGAGGCCGAACTGAATCGAATTCGCGAACGTTTTTCGCCACTTGTCGATCTTTGCAAGCAGCGCGGGATCGCCATCCGCATCGGCACAAATCACGGATCGCTTTCCGATCGAATCATGAACAGGTACGGCGACACTCCGCTCGGCATGGTGGAAAGCGCGCTGGAATTTGCGCGCATCGCGCGCGCGCTCGACTACCACGCTTTCATCTTCTCGATGAAGTCGAGCAATCCGAAAGTGATGATTAATGCCTATCGCCTGCTCGTCGCGCGCCTGGCTGAAGAAGGGCCGGACTGGAATTACCCTATTCATCTCGGCGTAACCGAAGCGGGCGAGGGCGAAGACGCGCGGATCAAGAGTGCAATAGGGATCGGCTCGCTGCTGGCGGATGGAATTGGGGACACGATTCGTGTTTCGCTGACCGAAGACAGCATTCACGAAATACCGGTCGCCAGGGAACTTGTGCGGCTTGCGACCGAAGGACCGACCGCAGAGGTCGATGGTAAAGATGTCGATCTTTCATTCGATCCATTTTCGTATCAGCGACGCGCGACGGAGACGATCGAGCGTGACGGCGTGCGCGTCGGTGGCGAAGAGTTGATGCGTGTCGTGATTGGGCAAGAAAACTTCGAGAAAATCGCGCACAAGATCGACAAGATGGGCGATTACAAACCGGAGATTGTTTACGAGCAGGCGCAGATTGTCGAAGTCGATCCGAGAGATGATGCGGCGATAGGCAAGCTAAACGCGGACCACCTTCCGCAATTCGTTACGGTGAAGGACGATGTTGATCTTGCCGTGATTCCCGCGTTTCGTTTACTGGCGGCGAAGTTGCACGCGCGGCATCCGATCCTGTTAAAGGATGAATTAAGAAGATCGAAGGAGGGCGGACGCGACTTTCTTCCCACGCTTCTCATCGCCGCGACGAACATTGGCTCGCTGCTGTGCGATGGGATCGGCGACGCGATTCTTGTGCAAGGCGAGGAAGCGCCCGGTCAATCGTTGCGCCTCTCTTATAATATACTGCAGGCGGCGGGGTCGCGGATTTTTAAGACCGATTACGTGGCCTGTCCATCGTGCGGACGGACATTGTTCAACTTGCAAACGACAACCGCGAAGATCAAAGAGAAAACTTTGCATCTCAAGGGCGTCAAGATCGCGATCATGGGTTGCATTGTAAATGGCCCGGGCGAAATGGCGGATGCGGATTTCGGTTATGTGGGTGGCGCGCCTGGGAAAGTGAATCTGTATGTCGGCAAAACGCCGGTGAAATTCAATATTCCGGAAGCGGAAGCAGTGGACCGTTTACAAGATCTCATTCGCGAACACGGCAAATGGGTCGATCCGGTTTCGGCATCGCAGGAAGCGATCGCCGCGAATTGAGATTGACCGGCCTCGCCGGTTCTTTCTAAAGTCGGCGAAGTTAGGGAAGCCGGGGGCCAGTGACTACCTTTCAATCACCAATCCTATGAACAAACTTCTGTTTCAACTGACAGCTCCTTTGCTCCTGATTACAGGCGCGTTTTACGCACAGGCCGGCACACTTTCTTATCAGGCTATTCCAGCGGTTCAAAGCGATGCGAGCTGCGGAATTAGCAACGCGAACGAATACACCAGCGCAGTTGATGGTGGAAACGCGAGCGGAACCGATCGGGTGATCAACGGAATCACGCTTTATTCGATGGTCGGTTCCGGGCAATCGGTCACGACGGACAATTGCACGTTGAACGCATTGGCGGGAACGCTGACGAATGCGAACGCTTCGCCGGACGGCATTCAAGCGGACGGTACTTTTAAAGATGTCTTGTCGGACATGACGTTCAACAACGACGCGGCGGACAATTCGCAACAGGAAATCGTGCTCGATCCGGCGAGCCTTGCCGCCGGCACGACTTACGATCTGCGCGTTTATATCTGCAATGCCGGCGGCGAAGATCGACAAGTAAACCTCTCGTTTGTCGGTGATGGACAAGGGGCGGTTGAGACTGGTTTTTTTAATGAGGACGACGCGCGAACTTCGGCTGGCGGGTTCCAGGATGCAGGCCAGGTGTACTATGTTAACTATCGCTACACGTGGGATGGCGATTCGACGCCCGGAATCACGATCACGCAAAAATCCGGACAAGTGCCCTTTATTTTGTATGCACTGACAAATCAACCGGTGGCGGCGGGTGAGGCGGCGGCCGCCCCTCCACTTGCCGGCCAGGAAGCGGCCGCCCCTCCACCCGCAGCTGAGGCTGAGGGCGCGGGAGCTAGCACAGGTTTAGTGAGCGCCGAAACTGATCAAGTGGGTGTTACGACGGATACTTTTTATGGCAATGAGTCGCTCAAGAAAAACGGCCGCTGGATCGAGGTGAAGAAGTACGGTCGATGCTGGCAGCCCACTGGGTGCCCAAGTGGCTGGCGTCCGTATTGGCGCGGTTCGTTTAGACATTGCGATGATTGCGGTTGGACCTGGGTTTGCGATTCCAGCGAAGAAGAATGGGGTTGGGCCTGTTACCATTACGGACGCTGGTGCCAAGTGGAGGGCGTCGGTTGCGGATGGGCGTGGTGTCCCGGTACTGCTTGGTCAGGCGCGTGGGTGTCGTGGCGAAAAGGGCAAGATGCGGAATGCTCTTGTGTGGGTTGGGCGCCGTTGCCGCCGGAGGCGGTGTGCCGGGTCGGTATCGGCATCAGTACCTGGGTAGACCGGGAATGCGATATCGGCCCCGGCTGTTACACGTTTGTGCACATTCGCGATTTCGGCTCGGACTCGTACGAGCACTGCGGATGCATTTATGAGCGTGGTCGCTACGTCAACATTCTCGAGCATACGGTAAACATCACAAACATCAGCTACACCAATATCAACGTGACGAACGTCAACGTGACCAATGTGAACATTTACAACGGCGGGCCCGATTACAACTGGTGCAACACCGAAATCCGTAAGCAGGGCGGGAAAGAAATTCCGCAGATCCATGTTAATCGTTACGATAATCCCGCAGAGCTCAAAGGCGGAAAGCCCTCTCATCTGGAGGGAAATAATCTGGCTTTGCTCGCGCCAAAGGTAACGCCCGAGAAAAATCCGAAGTTCGTACCAAAAGTGGCGGCCACGGTTCCCGCGAACAAGATCGATCACGGCTGGAACCAGGTGAAGGACCCGAAAATCAAAAACGAACTGAAAAACAAGATCGC
>JBEEGY010000135.1:0-5946 GCA_041167145.1 Verrucomicrobiota bacterium | reverse complement strand
CTGGCGCATCATTAGCGCAAGCCCGATTTTCCAGGCCCTTGAACGCACCGTTAGCTCAATTGGCAGAGCAAGTGACTCTTAATCACTGGGTTGCTGGTTCGATTCCAGCACGGTGCACTGATGCCGGCCAAGGTCGACAATCAATCGATATCCGAGAAGACCGTTTTGGATTTGATGCCGAAGTGACCGCGAAGATGGCGAAGATGCCGTGCCGGATTCAAGAAGTGGGAATTTCTTACAACGGTCGGACCTACCAAGAAGGTAAAAAAGTGAACTGGAAAGACGGCCTGCGCACCGTTTACGCAATTTTCCGTTACAATTTATTCCCTGAACAACGCGCTTAGTCGATAAACTTCTGCGCGATCGGCATACGCCGGCCCAAACCAAAAGCGTGCGTTGTGACTTTAAGGCCGGGAGCGGCTTGCTCGCGCTTGTACTCGTTGAGATCGACGCGCCGCAAAACCCAGCGCACGGTTTTCTCGTCGAAACCGTGTGCGACGATGTCGCGCGCGCTGAGATTCTCTTCCACATAGAGGCGCAAAATCTCGTCGAGGATTTCGTAGGACGGTAAAGTATCCTGGTCGGTTTGGTTTGGTCTCAATTCGGCGCTCGGGGACTTTTCGATTGTCGATCTTGGAATGATCTCCCCCGTATGCTTCGTGCGCGTCGCATAATCGGAATTGATCCATCGCGCCAGGTCGTAAACCAGGGTTTTGGGCACGTCGCTGATCACAGCCAATCCTCCCGCCATGTCGCCGTAGATCGTGCAGTAACCGACCGCGAGCTCGCTTTTGTTTCCGGTCGATAATACCAAGTGGCCGAACTTATTTGAGAGCGCCATCAAGGTCACCGCGCGCAATCGCGATTGCATGTTTTCCTCGGTGGCATCTTCAGGAAGGCCGGCAAAAATCTCGCTGAATTGTGCTTTGACGGTTTCGAATGGCTTTACGATAGGAATTTGAAGGCATTTGATGCCGAGGTTTTTGGCCAGCGCGATCGCGTCGGCGATGCTGCCAGGCGACGAATACTGGCTCGGCATCGAGACGCCGACGACGTTACCGGCACCAAGCGCATCGACGGCGATGGCCGCAACCACGGCCGAATCAATTCCGCCACTCAAGCCAAGCACGGCCGACTTAAAGTTACACTTCTGCAAGTAATCGCGCAGGCCGAGGGAGAGCGCGGCGAAAAGTTCCGCGGCGGGTTTGCCCTCGCGAAATTCGATGGTCGATCTTGTCTCAGTATCCACGATTGCTTCAGCCTCGCGAAAGCTTGGCAACTGCGCGATCAACTCCCCGGAGGAATTCATGGCGATCGAATTACCGTCGAACACGAGCTGGTCGTTGCCCCCAATTGCGTTGCAATAACAAATGGGCCGTTGATAAGTGCGCGCCAGTGCGCCGACCATCTCATGCCGCACGGCCGGCTTGTGCGAGCCAAACGGCGACGCACTCAGATTGACAATGATTTCCGCGCCTCGCTCGATCAGTCCCCGTACCGGTTCGACGTCGTAAAGTGGCCGCGGAAGATAATGCTCCGTCCAGATGTCCTCGCAGATGGTGACCCCGATTTTCCGGCCACAGATCGTAAACGGCTCGCTGCCGCGACCAGGTTCAAAGTAACGATCTTCGTCAAACACATCGTAAGTGGGAAGGAGCGATTTATAGGTTTTGCGAATCGGCTGGCCGGACTCCAGTAACGCTGCCGCGTTGTGAAATGGTTTCCCGCGGCCCTCATTTCGATCGACAAAGCCCACGAGCAACGGCGCCTTGGAAACACGCGCATGAAGTTTCTCGAGCGTGGCGAGGGTTTCCGGGACGAAGCGCGATTTGAAAACCAGGTCCTGCGGCGGATATCCCGTGATCGCCAATTCGGGCGTTAAAACCAGATCGGCACCGCCCGCCACGAGCCGATCGTACGCGTTCACGATCTTTTCGAAATTGCCGCGCAAGTCTCCGACGGTGAGGTTGAGTTGGGCAAAGCCGATCTTCATTCTGAACTACGCAGATTATGCGCAGGGCAGCGTGCAGCAATGGTTGTTTTACCTGACTTAGGGAGTTGACGGGCCGAGCACGGCGTGATGCTGATAACCCTTGTTCAAAGCATCGTCGGCGCCTTCGACAAACACCTTGGCCCATTGACAGAGACTGGCGGCGAGAAAAGCCGCAAACATACAAATCAACACCTTCTGGATGAAAGTCGCGTGCACCCAGCTTTCAAGAGCAGCCGTAATGCCAGGGCGCCGATGGTTTACCAGAATCCCCACTCTTGCGTTTTCATGATCCAAAGTCCAAGCAGCAGGTTGGTTAGGGCGTGGGCAAGAATACAGGAAAACAGGCTTTTGGAACGGTACGCAACGAGATTATAGAGCGCACCGGCCAGCAACGCCGCGGCCCAATCCGGGGTGGAATGTGAAAGCGCGAACAGCGCGGTCACGGCTGAAAACGAGAACCAGGAGAAATTCCCGAAAGCAACGCGATCGAAGTCTTCCGCGATCAGATATCGAAGCAGGAAACCTCGCCAGAAAATTTCTTCGATTAACGGGACGACCACTGCCAGACGCAAAAAGCGCAGTGCGACCGTGCCCCAGTAAAGCCCCGGCCGATCCAAAAATATCCCGGGGTCGAAACCAGTGGTGCGTGGTGCGAAACCTAAAAACGCCTGCGGCAGGATCCAGACAAGAAAAACCACTATCGCCACGGCGATGGCGAAACCGATGCGTGCAGGACGATGCCACTCGTATTCGCGTCGGAACCAAAAGACCAAACCGCCGCACAAAATCGTCTGCAACGGGTAAATCCAATATTCGGCCGAATTCAGCCAGAAACGATTGCCGATCTTTTTCAGCAAAACATTCACGACCAGCAGGGCGATGAACAAAAGCATCGGGAGCGTGTAGGCCGCGATTTTTTTTCTATTAGGCATATTACTTGCAGGCTTTTTTCTCTGATGGACAGCGACCCTGGCAAGCCTGAAGCGACGGAACACGATCCGGAAGGTCTTCTGCGTCTGCTTGACTTGGAATTGAGACAGAAACGCGTGCAATGGCAACAAGCCGCCGCGCGTCATCGTAGTTCTCGAATGATGTGGCTTTTTTCCATCATCATCGTAATCGTCGCAGCTATCGTCGCTCTGTTTTTTCTTTTTTCGCAAGCAAACGAAGGACGAACAAAGCCGCTGAACTCCGCCATTTCGGACAATCCCGATCGATGAATGTCGATCTTGTCTATTTGGCGTAACTCACGCGCCAGATCGTTCCGTTTCCGTCTTCGCTAAACAGCAGACTACCATCTTTGGCGATTGTAATCCCGACGGGACGCCCCCAAACATGGCCCTCCGGCGTGACGAAACCCGTCACGAAATCTTCGTATTCACCGCGGACCTTACCCGTCGCGTGATCGAAGGGAACGCGCACGATCTTGTAGCCGGTCCGTTTCGTTCGGTTCCATGAACCGTGAAATGCGGCGAAAATGTCGCCTTTGTATTCAGCCGGGAATTGATCGCTGGTATAAAAGCAAAGATTCAATGTCGCGGAATGCGCTTGCACAAGCACGTCCGGAACAATGACCTTTCCAGCAAGATCGACATGTTTCCCTTTGTGCGCAGGATCGACATGATTCCCGATGTAAAACCACGGCCATCCATAGAAACCGCCCGGTCGAACGCTGCTGATGTAATCGGGAACTAAATCGTCGCCCAGCTCATCGCGTTCGTTTGTGCTCATCCAAAGTTCGTCGCTGCCCGGACGAAACGCGATCCCGACAGCGTTTCGAATTCCCCAGGCGAAAACTTTTTGTTCGGTGCCGTCCGGACTAAATTCGAAAATGCGCGCACGGTCCGCTTCGGCCGCATCGTCGGAGTGGTTCGAGCGCGAACCGATCGACACATACATTTTTCTGCCATCGGGCGAGAAAACGAGATCGCGCGTCCAATGCCCGCCGCCACGCAAAAGGCCGCCGCCGGAAAGCTGCGCACTCAACTTCTCAGCCGGCCCGCGTGCTTTCAAATCGCCATTTCGATACGGGAAACGAACAACCCCATCCGTATTCGCGACGTAAAGAAACTTCGGGTCGGGTCCAGGTGGATAAAATGCAATCCCGAACGGTTTGTTTACCCAGGTGTCGGCAAAAAGCTGTGTGGAGTCCGGGCGATCTTTCCGAATTACTTTGATCTGATTGGCGCGGCTTTCCGTTACGAAAATGTCCCCGTTCGGGGCTGTGAGCAGGAAACGCGGATCGCGAAATCCACTGGCGTATATGTCGATCTTGAAACCGGCTGGCACGCGGAGCTCGGCGCCTGCCGGACGGCGAACCACCCGCGGCGGGTTTATCGCAAGAAGGTTGGAAGTCGGCGCGGGCAAATCATCGATCGTGATCTGGCGCCGCACTCCAGGCGCATCGTCAGTCCAATCGCCCATGGCGGCTTTACCGATGAGTAACCTGCCACCGATCGAATCAACCGCCGAAATCCAGTGTGCCAGACCGAGCAGCGCTACGAGAAGAATCACGCTCCAGATTGCGCCGCCAATCGGACGCGTGATGGCACCGTGCACACGAATTACCGCGCCACCGCGGACGCCGCCCCACCCTTCGCTTCAACAAGGGGCCGACCGGACTTACGCTCGTTGATCACAAAAGTGTTGTTATCCCCATGTCGGGACCAGGGACCGCGCGGCACGTCGCTAAATTCGACAAATTTCCAATCCGTCACATCGGTCTCTTTCATGCCGAGGAAATCGCGGACTGCCGGAGACACATCGAGGCCGGCGCCTTTGTTCAGATTAGGTTTTGGACGCTCGTTTCCAAAAACATATTGCCAGTGATCGGTCCGAAACGGTCCCGCATCTTCCCATTGCGCATAAACCGTCTTGTTTCCTTTTCGAATCGCGATCCAGCGATCTTTGCATGTGGAAACAGCAGGACCTTGATATCCGTCTTTAAACCATGGAACAACATGGGGCGCTTCCGAGCGATGGCCGGTCGACGCTTTGTCGTTGTAAGGAAGCGCGCAATAAAAAGGATTCTGCTTCGGCGTGAAATTGACCGGAATATAATTGCTCCGGTTCGTAGGATTTGGATCGTCGAATCCGCCGTAGTTCTTGGTCCAATCCTTGTCCCACGAGCTCGCCCGGTTCGGCACCGGATTGTTCCCGCTCGGCTTCTCACCGATCCAAAAGACGGTCGTAACGATGTCCTTTTTCCACGGATAACGTTCCCCCGCTTTGGCCAAGCCGGAATTCAAATGCCGCGGTGCGAAAGCAAGCGAATCGACGCTAACCAAACCATCGTCTTTTTTGCTCTCTGACGATTTCTTGCTCAGCTTCACTTTCGTTGGCGCAGGCGCGGCCGGCGAGGCCGCGGCAAACAGAGACGAGACCGACGAAAGCAAAACCGCAACTGTATGTGTAATAGTTCCTGGTTTCATTTCAAAATACCCACGACGCGGTTCCTAAAATGAGACGTAACGTCTCTCTGATTATTCGTTCACGACCACGCAGTTGCGTGTGGACCGTAGTGATTTCTGAATACTCCGAAAAGTGTCGTGCACTCTCCTTCTAATCTCTCTTCCGTAAACTTCTCTGGAAATCAGGTCACGTCAACCTCGACATCGCTAGTCGCGGTTGTCACTCAAAAACCATGACCTAGTCTTCATCCGTGAAACG
Source organism: Verrucomicrobiota bacterium (assembly GCA_041167145.1). Lineage (GTDB taxonomy): Bacteria > Verrucomicrobiota > Verrucomicrobiia > Chthoniobacterales > UBA10450 > Palsa-1382. The sequence goes on along the minus strand of JBEEGY010000135.1, from coordinate 284 downwards.
AAGATTCATTTCCTTTTTCGCTGCCGCCATCTTCGTTTCGGCGCTCTTTGCTCAGACAAGTCCTGAGCCGCTTGCTCCGCGCCCTGGTGCAGTTTCGCAAGCGGCCGGCGCACGCAGTCTCACGGTCGCGTTCTGGAATATTCAATGGTTTCCGGGCCGCCGGCCGAATGCATCAAAAAGGGAAGAGTTTCGCCAGATTAACGCCGTGCGCGGCGATATCGCACAGTTGGATGCCGACATCATCGGCCTGGAGGAAGTGCGCGATTTCAAACGCGCGGGCGTGG
>JBEEGY010000134.1:0-5072 GCA_041167145.1 Verrucomicrobiota bacterium | reverse complement strand
GATTCGAAAAATTCTTTGGACGACTCCACCCTGAGGACCAGGACAGAGTCAGAGAACTATTCGGAAAAGCGATTGCTCAGAAAGCGGACTTCGAAACAAATTATCGAGTTGTTCACCCGAACGGCGACGTCAAGGACATCCACGCAGTGGGACATCCGATTAGCGATGAGGCCGGTCGTTTTGTCGAGTTCGTGGGCACGGTTATCGATATCACTGAAAGCAAACGCGCCGAAGAAGCGTTGCGCGCTTCCGAGCAAGTGGCGCGCGGACAAGTGGAAGCGCTGGCGCACAGTTTGGACGTTTTGGCGACTGCTCCGGATCCGCAGAAGTTTATTGGCCAGATGTTAACTACGATTGGCCGCCTCTTGAATGCAGGAAGTGTGAGCTTGTGGCTGTTCGACGACTCAAGGGACTCACTCATTTTGCGCTCCTCAACTTCGGATGGCGGAAGATTGACCGCGCCTGATCCGGAGCATCCCTTCGTCAAGAACCCCTTATTCTGGAAAGAAAACGCCGTTATTCAGGAATTGCTTTTCACGGGAAGCCCGGTGGTTTGCGATGACGTTGAAACTGATCCGCGCGTTAGCGGCGACTGGGGTGAGTATTTGAAACGAAATGGCACCAAGAGGTTCCTCGCGGTGCCGCTCCTGGTGGGTGGACAAGTCAGAGGCTTTGTTGGCATTCGACATATCGATCGTGCATCGTATCGGCCGGAGGATATCGAGTTAACCCAGGCACTGGCCCACCAGGTCATGCTGGCACTTCAACTTAATAAGTTTGCCGAGCAAGGTCAGCGGGCCGCAGTCTTTGAAGAACGAAACCGAATGGCGCGAGACATTCACGATACGCTCGCGCAAGGCTTCACCGGTGTGATTGTGCAATTGGAAGCAGCCGAGGATGCAATCGCCTGCGGTTCCCGCAACGACGCGGACAAGCATTTGCACCGGGCTGGCGAATTGGCCCGAAGCAGTCTAAACGAAGCCCGGCGGTCAGTGCACGCGTTGCGTCCGCAAGCATTGGAGGACCAGAATTTCTGGGACGCTCTCAAAGGTACTATTAAGAGCACGACCGTCGGCACGTCGCTCCACACTTCGTTTCAGGCGCAGGGGAAAATACCTGAGCTTCCCCCGCCTTGGCAGGAAAACCTTCTCCACATCGGACAGGAAGCGTTGACCAACGCGCTCAAGTACGCCCACGCGCGCAACTTCGAAACCCGATTAAGCTACAAGGGGAAAAAACTTCGCCTCGAACTGCGTGATGATGGCGATGGATTCAAAACCAAAGATCGACATGATGGGGTCGGTCTTAGTGGAATGCGAGAGCGGGTAGAACAAATGGGCGGCGAATTGAAAATTACCAGTTCACGCGGCAAGGGAACGAAGATTACTGTGCTGCTGCCCTGCAACGGAGCATCGACCTAATGAAATCCAAAAAGAAAACAGCGGCGAGTTCCAAGAAGTCTCCAGAGAAGAAAACGGCCAAAGCTGGCGACCCAAAAAAATCACGCATCACTGTCCTCATCGCAGATGACCACAGCGTTGTGCGCGAAGGTTTGGCTTCACTGATCACGCGGAAGACAGACATGACCGTTATCGGCGAAGCCGGCAATGGCCGCGAAGCGGTCGATCTTTGGAAGGAGCATCAACCCGATGTGACGCTGCTCGATTTGCGGATGCCCGAGTTGGACGGTGTCGGAGCGATTAAAGAAATTCGCGGCGACGATGAGAAGGCCCGGATCATCGTGCTCACCACCTTCGATGGCGACGAAGATATTTACCGCTCCATTCAAGCCGGCGCGAAAGGTTACCTCTTGAAAGACGCGCCGCGCGAGGCGCTGATGGATTGCATTCGCCGAGTGCATGCCGGCGAAACCTGCGTGCCGGTGCATCTTGCCGCGAAACTCGCGCAACGTGTCAGCGGCGAAACGTTGAGCGAACGCGAGATCGATGTCCTCAAATTGATGGCCCAGGGAAAAAGCAACAAGGAGATCGGCTCGTCCCTCTTTATTAGTGAGGGCACGGTGAAGTCGCATGTGAAAAGCATTTTCGCCAAGCTCAACGTTATAAGCCGGACCGAAGCAGTTGCGAACGCGACCCGCCGCGGCTTGATTCAACTGTAACGTTTCATTCAAACCACCTCATCAGGGAGAGGTTTCCGCCTCCGGTGGTAACGATAACTAGATTCATCACGATAAGCATCGCGTCGTAGCTCCATCCATTTGTTCCTGATTTACCCCAGAACCCTGTCCGCCAGACGAAAATCTTTTTCTGGATCGCGCCGAGCATTATCAAGATCAAGCCGATCCCGGCGAGTTGCGTGAGAACGCCAAAAATTAGGCCGAGGCTTCCGGCGACCTCAGCCGCTCCCAGAAAAATTGTGAAGCCTTTGCTCATTCCGATGTCTTTGCTTCGCCCCTCAGGGTCCTTGAGATGTTTCCATCCGCTGGTTATGAGCACGATCCCAACCATGATGCGCAAAAGAAGAAGCGCGACATCACTGAAACGGGCTAACTGGGGAAACATCATGCCGCGACTATACAGGTGTTGTGACCCGCGGTTTCAACAGCAAAGTTCCTGTCTCATAATTTCGCCCGAGCTTACTAACTCCAAAGAGGTAGCGGCCGGCAACTCATAGGTGGCACCGCAAAACCCCGCGCTCGCGCCGTAGCGACCGCGCGCACGGATCGATAAGGTTCGATGTGCACCTTTTGCAAAAGCTCGTGCCATACTCGTTACGCTTGGTAGCGAACATCGGATTGTTTGCCACCACTGCCAGTGTGCAGGGCGGACCACTTCCGGAGCTGCCACAAACAAGTACGCCGGTCATGCTCACGGCCGTGTCAGATCCAGTCACCGGTAAATCAGAATTTCGTTATCGGGGCAATAACACGCCGCCGGTCATTCGGGTTCAGCCCGGAAGTACTCTGAATATGGAATACAAGAATGAGCTCGCGGCTCGATCGAAAGAGGATTGTTTCGGACATCCGTGCATGCAGATGACGAACCTTCACTTTCACGGTTTGCACGTCTCGCCAAACGCGCCGCAGGACGATGTCCTGGACATGATGGCGTCACCCGGACAGACATTGCATTACTCGGTGGAGGTGCCACCGCAGCAACCTCCGGGACTGTATTGGTATCACACCCATTCTCACGGCGAGAGCTACGTTCAGGATCTGGATGGAATGTCGGGAGCTATCGTCGTCGAAGGTATTGAACGTTACGCGCCCGAGGTGCGAAACATGCGCGAGCGGATTTTGGTGCTGCGCGACTTTGTTTTGCCCACCGATGCGGCTCAGCGCAAAAGCACGATCGAAACGGTGGCGATGCAAACAACGCAATGCGGCACCGCAGCCGAAAAGCCTGAGGCGGCTTTCAGCGTCAACGGAACGCTCCGCCCCAAGATCGACATCGCACCTGGCGAGCGCCAGTTTTGGCGAATCGTAAACGCGAGTCCGGATTTGTATGCAGATCTGGAACTGGATTCGGGATCATTCGAGGTGGTCGCTCTTGATGGAATGCCTTTGGCCTACCATGACCCTTCCATCCGGACGCGATCGATGAGTCACGTTTTGCTGCCACCGGCTGGAAGAGTCGAGGCGATTGTTACCGGACCGCCTGCGGATTCACATGTTGCGCTGCGCTCACGTTGTTTCGATACCGGTGCAGATGGCGATTCCAATCCGGCAATGGTCCTGGCGGATATCGTTTCGGCGCCGCCGGCAAATCTCCAATCCCGGCCCGCGCTGGGTGGATCGCCGGTTTACGCACCCTTTTCGCCGACAGATCTCAAACGCGTGGAAGCCAGCGAGCCCTCATTCGTTGTCGACTTCACCGAAGACAAACAGGGGTTCTATATAAATGGCCAGAAATTCGAAATGAATTCGGGTCCCATGCTCACAGTGGATGTCGGTTCGCTGCAGCACTGGCGGGTGACGAACTCAACCAAGGAAGTGCATCCGTTTCACATCCATCAAGTTCACTTTCTGGTTTATGCCGCTGACGGGAAGCCCGTGAAAGATCCGGTGTGGCTCGACACGGTGAATGTCCCCTATGGCAGTTCGGTGGATCTGGTGATGGATTTTACCGATCCGATCATTCGTGGAATGTCGCTTTTCCACTGCCATCTGTTGAAGCACGAAGACAAGGGGATGATGGCGAAGATTCTTTTTCGATAGATGACATGGAAGGGTTACTGAGCATACGGAGCAGATTCGGACCAAAGGAAACGATGGACCGATTGGAAGCGGAGATTCGCACGCAAGGAATGAAGGTGTTCGCCCGAATCGATCATGCCGCCGGCGCGTCTGAGGCAGGTCTCGAATTACGGCCGACTCAAGTTATAATTTTCGGTAACGCCCGCGGCGGCACGCCGTTGATGCAATCGGCGCAAACAGTTGGAATCGATCTGCCATTGAAGGCCTTGGTCTGGGAAGATGCGTCCGGCACAACATGGCTTTCGTATAACGAACCGAGTTGGATCGCGAAGCGACACGGTGTCGCCAACGCAGACTCGGTCGTGAGCAAAATGAGCGCTGCGCTCGGCGTGATGTCGAGAAAAGCAACCGAGTAGGCAGCGTAATCTCTCTATCTCGAAAGAGGGAGCGAACGCTATCTCTTGAGGAGTACCACAAAATCCGCCGGACGCGCCCTGCCGCGAGCTGCCGATCACCAATATCGTCGGGTCATGAAAATGAACAGTTCTGCGAGCGACTGCGGCGAAATCGGCTCTTACGTTCAACTTCAGCATCAGATTCACGACGCACTTCGCGAGCAGCATCCGGAATGGATCGAAGCAAACGGAAATTGCCCTACCTGCGAGTCCTATGAGTCGCGCCTCGCGGAACTGCTCACCATTTTTCAATCGAACGAACGCACGTCGGTCGCCTGATCCCAAGATGAGAAGTGCTTTCAAAAAACTCGGTCCATGAGCTGGTATAACTACATCGCTTGTTTATTAGCCGGCATGTTTCTCGCCAATGTTGTGCCGCATTTAGGGCATGGGATTTCGGGGGAGCGGTTCCCGACTCCATTCGCTCACCCTCCAGGAAAAGGATTGTCGTCGCCAACGAC
>JBEEGY010000133.1:0-3225 GCA_041167145.1 Verrucomicrobiota bacterium | reverse complement strand
CGCGCGCGGAAACACGGATGCGCATATGCCTTTTGAGTTCCGGCACCCAGATACGGTGTTCGTGCAGATTCGGCGCGAAGATACGCGGCACATTTTTCGTGACGTGCCGCCCGACGCCGCCCTTTTTCTTGGCCATACCGCGGCGGTGGATGATGCTGCCGCGCGCGGGTTTTGCTCCGGTGATAGTGCAAACTCTGGACATAAAATGCGGAAAAGTCGCGAAAGGTGCCGCGCCTCCGGGGTTTGGTCAAGCGAATCTTGAACAGGATTCGCAACGAATGGTCAAATCTAGCTCGCGCAATCCGCCGGGCGCGTGCAAGATCGACATCTGCATTTGAAGCATGACGCAAAAGAATAATCAAAAACTGCGTGTCGGGATTGTTGGAGCAGGGGGAATTGTTCGCACACGGCATCTTCCCGCGCTGAAAAAGAGCCCGGATGTCGAGATGGTGGCGGTCTCGAATTCCAGTTACGAGAGCGCAGAGAAATTCTGTAAGGACGAATTGCCGCAAGCCACCCCGATGCGCAATTGGGCCGATCTGCTTGCTCTTCCCGATCTCGATGTTATTTGGATCGGCACGCCGCCGTACATGCATTCGGCAGTGACAATCTCCGCGCTGGAGGCGGGCAAACATGTTTTTTGTCAGGCGCGCATGTCGATGGATTTGGCCGAAGCAGAAGAAATGCTCGCGACATCGAAGCGTTATCCCGAATTGGTGACGATGCTTTGCCCGCCGCCCTATGGAATGCGCGCCGATTTGCTGGTGAAAAAATTGCTGGCCGAAAATTACATCGGCCAACCGCATCATGTGCGACTGCAAAGTTTCACGGGTGCCTATCTCGATACCAGCAAACCGGCGCATTGGCGGCAGAAAATCGAGATCAGCGGACTGAATGTGCTCACGCTTGGGATTTATGTTGAGGTTTTACAGCGCTGGCTCGGAGATATCGGCGGCGTATTTGCACGCGGGAAAGTCGTGCATCCGATTCGCGACGGTTATGAAGTGATCGTTCCCGATCTGCTTAATGTCCTGTGCAGCTTCGACAACCGCGCGGAAGGCGTTTTGGAATTTAGTGGCGTGAATGCATTCGCGACTGGCGATCGCTGCGAGATTTACGGCGACCGCGGGACGATCGTTTACGATTTCGCCACTGACATCGTGCAGGCGGGCAAGATCGGTGACAAGGAAATGCGCGTGGTCGACCTGCCAGCGGAGTTAGCGACCGAATGGCGCGTCGAAGATGACTTCATTGCGGCGGTCAAATCCAAAGGGCGGGTGCGCCCGCATCCAGATTTTGAAGACGGCGTGCGTTATATGCGCGTGGTGCAGGCGGTGGCTGATTCACGTTCGCGCAACGAATGGGTTCCGATTAAGGCCTGACCCGTCATGCACTAACAGGCGCGCGGCGGTTTCGCTAGAATCCACATGTCCTGTAGCGGCGCTCTATGAGCGCCGGATCTAAAAACACGGCGGTCATAGACCGCCGCTACAGAAGAGAGCAAGATCGCGCTGCGCTGTCCGCGGACGCCGCGGCGCGGCAGCCCTTCTTAGCCAAACGGCAGGTTCGCTTTGATTCGGGCAACGTCTGTCGCATCGACACGCGCCATTTTGCTTAACTGCCGTTTGCGCTTGGCGTTCTTTGACGAAAGGAGATGCCGACGGGAGGATTGGGAACGCAAAACTTTGCCGGTCGCGGTGATCTTAAATCGTTTCCGGACGGCCTTCTTTGTTTTGCTGCGGGAAATGGACTTCGGCATAGCCGCGAAAGATAGGGAAAGTTGCCCGGCTGACAACTGGTTTCGTCCTTTTATCGGTAGGGCGAGATTCTGTCGAGCCGTCGCAAACGAGTAGAGTTTCGACGGCTCCGCAGAGCGTCGCCCTACCGAAATAAAAGTTCTCGCGCCGTGTTTTTTCTCGGGAGATTCTTGGGGCGTGAAGAATGACGAGCCAAACAAACCGCGCGTCGTGATCGTCGGCGCCGGCTTCGGCGGATTGGAAGCAGCCAAGAAGCTCTGCGGAAAAGATGTGCAGGTGACGGTGCTCGATCGCACAAATCATTTTCTTTTTCAGCCGTTGCTTTATCAGGTGGCGACCGCCGCGCTTTCGCCGGCGGACATCGCCGCACCGGTGCGCGCTATTCTCAGCAAATGTGAAAACCTGGAGGTGATACTCGCCGAAGTGCAATCGGTGAATGTCGCCGCAAAAACAATCCAGGCCGGAGATCTGCAGATTGGTTACGACTATTTGATTCTGGCGACCGGGTCCCGCCACTCCTACTTCGGACATCCGGAATGGGAATGCCTCGCACCCGGGCTCAAGAGTTTGGAAGATGGAGTCGAGATTCGCCGTCGGATTTTGATGGCTTTCGAGTATGCCGAAAAAATATCGGACAAAGCCATGCACCGGGCCGCCATGACATTTGTCATTATTGGCGGCGGGCCGACCGGCGTGGAAATGGCGGGCGCAATTGCAGAGATCGCGCGCTACACCTTAAGGAAGGATTTTCGTCATATCGATCCGTCGCAGGCCCGCGTGATTTTGGTTGAAGGCGAGCCGCGGGTCCTGGCGGGGTTTCCGGAAGATTTGTCCGCGCGCGCTCTGGAACAACTGGTCGATCTTGGCGTGGAGGTTCGCACCGGTATTCACGCCACCAATCTGACCGAAGCCGGCTTACAAGTGGGCGATGAGTTTATTGCCTGTCGCGTAAAAGTTTGGGCGGCCGGTAACGAAGCGTCTTTCGTTGGCAAATCGCTCGGAGTAGAGCGCGATCGCGCCGGGCGCGTGATCGTGAACGAAGACCTCACCATTCCCGGACATCCTGAAGTGCAAGTGATCGGCGACCTGGCGAATTTTTCGCATCAAACCGGCAAACCGCTGCCTGGTGTTTCACCAGTCGCAATGCAACAAGGCCGCCACGCCGCGCAAAACGTCTTGGACATAATCGACAATTTCAAACCGCAGACTTTCCATTATTGGGACAAGGGCAGTATCGCAACGATCGGCCGCAATAAGGCGGTGGCCGATTTGAAATACATTCATCTCAGCGGATTGCCGGCTTGGATCGCCTGGTTGTTCATCCACATCATGTATCTCGTCGGATTTCGCAATCGGCTCGCCGTGCTGTTTCAATGGGCGTGGGCATATTTCACCTTTAACGCCGGGGCGCGATTGATTACGCGTAACTTCCAAGCGGAACGTCGACCGCCGGCGTGAATTTAGTTAA
>JBEEGY010000132.1:0-2844 GCA_041167145.1 Verrucomicrobiota bacterium | reverse complement strand
ATCTGGTCGCGCAGGCCTGGGGCGGGAAATTTCTCCACGCCGGTGACGTGATTTTGCTCACCGAGATGGAGCATCACAGCAATCTTGTGCCCTGGCAGTTGCTCTCCGAAAGAATTGGCGCGCAATTGCGGTTCGTTCCCGTCCGCGATGATGGTACTCTCGCGCTGGAAAAAATCTCGGCGTTGCTTACGCCGGAAGTGAAGATGTTTGCCTTCACTCACGTTTCCAATTCGCTCGGCACGATTAATCCCGTGGCGGACCTTTGCCGGGAGGCGAGAAAGGTTGGTGCGTTAACTCTGATCGATGCCGCACAAAGCATCGGGCACATGCCGCTCAATGTTCAGGAACTTGGCTGCGACTTCCTTGTTTTTTCCGGTCACAAAATGTGCGCACCGACTGGAATCGGTGTTCTCTATGGTCGATCGGAGATTCTAGAAGTCACGCCACCGTGGCACGGCGGCGGTGAAATGATCACGAGCGTCACGTTGGAAAAAAGTTCATTTAAAAAGCCGCCGCACCGTTTCGAAGCCGGAACACCGAACATTGCCGGCGCGATCGGGCTGGGCGCTGCCATCGATTATATCGAAGGGATCGGGCGCGCTGAAATTTTTCAGCATGATGTCGATCTTGCGACCTATGCTTTAAAGCGAATGACCGAAGTTCCAGGCTTGCGCGTAATTGGACCAGCAAAAGAGCGTGGCGGCGTCATCAGTTTTGTCATGGATGCAGCCCATCCGCATGATCTCACAACTTTCGCAGACCAATATGGCTTGGCCTTGCGCGGCGGCCATCATTGTAACCAACCGTTGATGCGAAGGTTCGGCGTGCCGGGAACAAGCCGGGCAAGCTTTTATCTTTATAACACGCGCGAGGAAATCGATCGCATGATCGACATCCTCCAGAGTGTGGTCCGTTTTTTTAAATGAATCCGGAACTTGCCGACCTCGAAGAACTTTATCAGGAAGTGATCCTCGATCATTCGCGGCGGCCGCGGAATTTCGGCGAGCTTCCCGATGCGGGTGTTCGTGTGCACGGTGATAATCCGTCGTGCGGCGATGAAATTCATCTCGCGGTTAAATTCGATGGCAACGGCGGATTGCAGGAGATCAAATTCACCGGTCACGGCTGCGCCATCAGTCAGGCTTCCGCCTCGTTGATGACGATGAAGTTGAAAGGCAAGAGCCGCGCTGATGTGGAGGAGATGCTCCGTGCATTTCACAATTTAGTGACAACAGAAACGGACAACTCGCCGAAAGCGCTCGGTGATCTCCTCGTGATGCGCGGCGTTCGGAAATTTCCGCAGCGCGTGAAATGCGCGATGCTCCCATGGCGCGCAGTCCAGCAAGCGCTCCGGCAAAACGAAGGCGAAGCTACCATTTCGACTGAAGAGCCAGAGTTCGCCTGATTAACATTGAACGTTTCTTTCTCCTCAGGCAGAAGGTGAGGGATGAGGGCATCAAATAAAAATCGCGAAAGCGATTCATTTGTGTAAGCAATGGGAGAAGTCATGCCGACGAACGTTCTGGGTACCGAACTCAAATGTTGTTGCCGCGATCCAATGACCGGATTTTTTCGTGACGGCTTTTGTCGAACCGGACCGGAAGACGTCGGCTTGCACACCGTCTGCGTGAAAGTCACCCGCGAGTTTCTAGATTTCTCGGTGCTCGACGGAAACGACCTAGTCACGCCGGTTCCGGAATGGGGATTTCCTGGACTCAAACCCGGCGACAAATGGTGCATCTGCGTTACGCGCTGGAAATCCGCGCTCGAACACAATCGTGCCGCGCCGGTCGACCTCGAAGCTACGCACGCTTCGGCCCTCGAGTTCGTTACCCTCGAAGATCTTCAAGCCCACGCGCTGAAATAAGTTGGCCTGAAAGCAGCTTATCAGCGAAGCGTGTTACGCCTATTTCTGGTCGCGAGTGCCGTTAGCCTCCTCCTGATCGCTCAGTCCGAAGGACAATCCTCGCGGACGCGCGAAACCGTTTATTCGTCGCAAACGGTCGACGGCGTGCCGCTGCAACCTTTTTCGTTCGATCGACAACCGGCGACGGCACGGGCAATTCAAGTCGCCTATTACGCACCCCGATCGACTCGTAGTTTGGAACCGATTCAACGTGAAGAATCCGATTCGGAAGAACGAACTCCCGGTTTCGATGTAGGTGGTTCGCATCCGATGGTTCCCGGAAATCGCGCGGTGTTGCGTAACGGAATGGCTTACGCGCCGGCCAATGCCCCCGACAGCGTTAAACACGCAATCTGGGCGGTGAATACGATTCGCAATCGACCTTATGTTTGGGGCGGGGGACACGGATCGTTTTATGATCACGGTTACGATTGTTCCGGCACCGTTTCGTTCGCACTTCATCATGCCGGCATGCTCAACCAACCCTTGCCCTCGAGTGATTTTCTTCGTTACGGCGAGCGCGGCCGTGGACGCTGGGTCACGATTTACTCGCGTCGCGGTCACGTGTTCGCGATGATCGCTGGTTTGCGTTTGGACACGACTGATTTTCGCTACGGCAGCGATGTTGGTCCGCGCTGGCACGTCGATGGTCGTGAGGCCTGGGGTTTTCAAGCTCGCCACCCGGTTGGGTTGTAAACCGATACATTCGCGGCCAACATAACGGCAACTTGAAACTGCCGTTCAGCTTTTTTCTGGCGCTGCGTTATCTCAAACCGAAACGCACATTCCTCTCCATAATCACCTTGATCTCGATCATCGGGGTTACGCTCGGCGTGACCGTTCTGATTCTTGTCATCGCGGTGATGACCGGTTTCGACCGCGAGCTGAGGCAGAAGATCATTGATTTCGACGCCCACATTCTCGTGAAAAGCGAGGAC
>JBEEGY010000131.1:0-11388 GCA_041167145.1 Verrucomicrobiota bacterium | reverse complement strand
CTGCCACCCGTAGGTGTCTGGACCGTGTCTCAGTTCCAGTGTGACTGGTCGTCCTCTCAGACCAGCTACCCGTCAATGCCTTGGTGAGCCGTTACCTCACCAACAAGCTGATAGGCCGCGGGCTCCTTACGGTCCTGACCTGCGCTTGTGCTGTCGGTTTGGCGAGCTTTCAGCGCGCAAAAAAATCTCGACGCCTTTCGACTACGTCCAAGGTGCTCGAAAAGTAATTGTCGGTCCTGTCCCCGAATCCGCACGAATCCGCTCAGTTTGCGGATACCTCGCCAGTTGCCGATTCGCACCCGTGACGCAGCCCCTCTGATTTTTGAGAGGCCGATGCTGAGAATATCGATCTCCAACGCCATAAATTCCGCACGCAACAATGTTTTCCGCGCTCAGTGAAGACAAGTGTAGTGCTTTTTCGTGCATCCAAAACAAAGGCATGGAATTAGCTCCTTTTCCGTCTCGCTTTCGATTGTTTGTGACGCATGCGATCTGCCACCGGGAATGACCCTAGAGAAACAACAACGCCATCGCTCGGTCTCAATCAAACCGAAGCGCTTCAGGATTATTCCAAACATGAATACAAACACCGCTCACTATCTGAAGATCCTCAGCCGCAAAATCAGGACCATCGTGAAATTATTGCCCGGGCTACAAACGATGCAGTTCGGGATTGGGATGTAAAAACTGGCGCGCTCCTCTGGCCACAAGGCCTCGAGTGTTTGCTTGGCTACAAACCAGACACGATTCGGGACGAGATTGATTTCTGGCAGAAAAATATTCATCCCGAAGATCGCGCTCGCATCGCCGCCAGTATTCGCGATGTCATCGCCGCGAACGATGAACACTGGAGCGGCGAATATCGTTTCCGCCGCGCAGACGGAGATTACCTACATTTGCTCGAACGCGCATTCATCTTGCGCGATGGCGAAGGACGAGCAGCCCGTTTCGTCGGTTCGCTCATGGATATCACCGCGCGCAAACAGTTACAGGACCAGCTTTGCCGTTCCCAAAAAATGGAAGCCTTCGGTCAACTTGCCGGCGGCGTTGCTCACGACTTCAACAATTTCCTCACTACTATTCTCGGTTACAGCGACCTGCTACTGCACGATCTGCATCTCAAAGGTACGTTCGCTAACCACGTCGCCGAAATACGAGGCGCAGCCGGGCGTGCTTCCGCCCTCACTCAGCACCTTCTCGCGTTCAGTCGCCGGCAGCCACTCGAGGCCAAAACGGTCGAGGTCAATTCCATCATTACCAATCTGGAGCGCTCGCTGCTCCGGCTGATCGGCGAAAACATTCACGTTGTCTGTCACCTCCACGAGCTCAAAGACGGCGCCTATATCAAGGTCGACCCCAGTCAGCTCAATCAACTTATTTTAAATCTCGCGGTCAACGCGCGCGACGCCATGCGGGCAGGCGGAACGCTCACCCTCGAAACGTCCACCGCTGAGATCGACGACGAAAGCCGGCCGTCATGCCCAGGAGAAGATTTCCAGCCCGGAGAATACGTCCTCATTAATATCGCCGACACGGGGGTCGGCATGAGCGATAAAGTTAAGGCGCACGTTTTCGAACCATTTTTCACCACTAAAAACGAAGGCGAAGGTACCGGGCTCGGCCTCGCCACCAGCTACGGAATTGTTCGCCAAAGCGGTGGATATATCGCGATTGAAAGCGAATTAGGAAAAGGCACTTGTGTAAAAATCTATTTCCCGCGGGTCCCTGCGCCACCTCCGCTCTCTTATAAAAAACCGGTTTCGGGCAAACTGCCCACCGGCACCGAAACCGTTCTTGTTTTGGAAGACGATGTCAGTGTTCGCCACATTTCCGTGCGGCTATTACGCAAGCTCGGCTACGAAGTCATTGAAGCCGCCAATGGCGATGATGCCAAACGCCTCATCTCGGACCGCGGCGCCGGAAAAATTCAGCTTCTCCTGACCGACATGGTCATGCCCCAAATGAGCGGACGCCGTTTTGCCGATTGGCTCCGCCAGACAAGCCCCGACACAAAGATTATTTTCATATCAGGTTATCTTGAAGAATCTCTTCATCCGCACGATCGGCGGGATGACGAAATGTTCTTCCTGCCCAAGCCGTTCGATTCCGAACAGCTTGCCACCAAGGTGCGCGAAGTTCTCGATTCGAACTAAGCCGGTAGGGCGATCGACCTCAATGGCCCGCGGATCTTCCGGTGACCGGAACTCCGCTCACACTTGTCGATCTTGTCGATTGTCGATCTTGCGCGCACATTGGCCGCGCGTGATCTCGTTCAAGGACATCGAAGCGGCGCGCGATCGCATCAAGGACGCGATCTATTATTCGCCTTGTCAGCATTCTGTTCCGCTCAGCGAGATCACCGGCATGGAGATCTTCTGCAAGCTCGACAACTTGCAGCGGACCGGAAGTTTTAAAGAACGCGGCGCCCGCAACGCGCTTTCACAACTTCCACCTGAACAACAAAAGCGTGGCGTCATTGCGGCATCTGCCGGAAACCACGCGCAGGCGCTCACCTATCAGGGCAAATTGCTCGGCATTCCCGCGACTGTGGTGATGCCAAAGTTTGCGCCCCTTATCAAAGTGAGCAATTGCCAGAAACTCGGCGCGAGCGTGGTTCTTCACGGAAAAGATTTTGGCGAAGCTAAGTCCCGCGCGCACCAGATCGCGCAGGAGCAAGGTCTCGCTTACATCGACGGTTACGACGATCCCGCCATCATCGCCGGTCAGGGCACCATGGGGCTCGAAATTGTCGAGCAAGTTCCCGAACTCGATGCTGTCATCGTTCCGGTCGGCGGCGCCGGCCTGCTCGCCGGCGTTTCATTGGCGGTCAAAACTTTGCGACCGAAAGCGAAGATTATGGCGGTCGAGGCGGAAAACGTCGCTAGCTTTTCCGCCGCACTCGAAGCTGGCAAACCAACGAAGATCGTCATGCATCCGACGCTGGCTGACGGCCTTGCCATTCCTCAAGTTGGCTCAAATGCATTTCAAATCGCAAAGCCACATGTCGATCTTGCCATAACCGTTACCGAAGAACAGATCGCGCTCGCTATCCTGCGTCTGATCGAGTTGGACAAGAGCGTTGTCGAGGGCGCAGCCGCCACGCCGCTCGCGGCATGTCTTTCCGGCAAGCTAAAAGACCTGGCTGGAAAACGCGTGGTCCTCTTGCTTTGCGGCGGCAACATCGATCCGAACGTGCTCAGTCGTGTGATCGAACGCGGGCTAGTTGCAGGCGGTCGCCTTTGCCGGTTCCGCGCCGTAATCAGCGATCGTCCCGGCGGACTCGCCGACCTGACCACGCAAATCGCGTCGGCTGGTGCGAGCATTAAACAAGTCGTGCACGATCGCGCCTTCGCCAGCTCGGACGTTTCTGCGGTGAATGTTCTCTGCACGGTGGAGACCCGTAATCACCAACATCTCGCCGAGCTCCGGGCGCAACTGAAAAGCCACGGGGTTGAAACCTACGATTCCAAATAGTTGAACGCACACTCGCGTTCCGTAGGCTCACGCATGCATAAGGGACCGGTAGGGCGCGATTCAGTCGAGCCAGATATTTATACCTTCGCCGATCGCCACATCGGCCCGAACGAGGACGAAGTGCGCGAGATGCTGCGCGAGGTGGGCTACGACAATCTCGACGCGCTTATCGACGCGACCGTTCCGAAAAACATCCGCTTAGATCGACAATTACATCTGCCGGAAGCGATGTCCGAAGCGGAAGCCCTCGCCGAGCTCCGGACCATCTCAAAGAAAAACAAGGTCGCGCGCTCGTTCATTGGCGCGGGCTACTCCGATTGCATCACGCCACCCGTCATTCAGCGAAACATCCTGGAGAATCCGGGTTGGTACACCGCTTATACGCCGTACCAGGCGGAAATCGCCCAAGGCCGGCTCGAAGCGTTGCTCAATTTTCAAACCATGATTACCGATCTCACCGCCATGGAGATCGCAAATGCGTCGCTACTCGATGAAGCTACTGCCGCCGCCGAAGCAATGACGCTGTGTCACGCTGTGAGTTCTGATCGAAATACTTTTTTCGTCGCGGACAATTGCCATCCGCAAACCATCGAAGTCATCCAGACGCGCGCGAAACCGCTCGGCATCGAGGTCAAGATCGACAATTTCTCCCGTTTCAAATTCGATAACACGGTTTTCGGCGCGCTTGTTCAATATCCCGCGACCGACGGCGCGATCTTTGACTATGAATTCTTGGCCAAAGCTGCCCACGAAGCCGGAACTTTGCTTGTGGTCGCAGCAGACATCCTCGCTCTCACGTTGTTGAAACCGCCGGGCGAAATGGGCGCTGATGTCGTCGTTGGCAACACGCAACGCTTCGGCGTTCCGCTCGGTTTCGGCGGACCGCACGCCGCTTACTTCGCCACTCGCGATCAATACAAACGCCACATGCCGGGACGCCTCGTCGGCGTTTCGCACGATGCGGAAGGAAGGCCGGCGTATCGCCTTGCGCTACAGACGCGCGAACAACACATCCGCCGCGACAAAGCCACGAGCAACATTTGCACGGCCCAGGTTCTTCTCGCCGTCATCGCCTCGATGTACGCGGTTTATCACGGCCCGCGCGGTCTGCGCGCCATCGCCGAGCGCGTCCACAATCTGGCGCGTCGGCTTGCCGACATACTCGGTGGATCCGGCCTCAAAATAGTTCACCAAACTTTCTTCGACACGGTTCATGTCGGTCTTGGCACGAGGTCCGCGGATGAAATCATTTCGCACGCGGAAAAGGCCGGAATTAATTTGCGCAAACTTGGAGATCATGCCGTCGGCATTTCGCTCGACGAAACGACAACCGATAAAGATCTGGCAAATCTTTGCGAGATCTTCGCCGGCCGGAACATAGGCTTGGAGCCTGTGCGCCCAGCGGGTTTGCAACCCGCTGGCCACACAGACGAAACGTCTATGTTCCAACGGCAATCGCCATTTTTGACACATCCTGTTTTCAATACGCACGACACGGAGACCGAGATGCTGCGCTATTTGAAGAAGCTCGAATCGCGCGATCTGTCTCTTTGTCACTCTATGATTCCGCTCGGTTCGTGCACGATGAAGCTAAACGCGACCGCGGAGATGTTTCCGATTTCGTGGCCGGAATTTTCCAGGCTGCATCCGTTCGCGCCGGCCGAGCAAACAACCGGTTACATCGACATGTGCAAGCAATTGGAAGAATGGCTGGCTGAGATCACAGGATTCGCCGCGGTCTCATTGCAACCGAATGCCGGTTCGCAGGGCGAGTACGCCGGACTGCTTGCGATCCGCGAATATCACAAGTCCCGCAACGAAGCGCACCGTAACGTTTGTTTGATTCCGCAATCAGCGCATGGAACGAATCCGGCGAGCGCGGTCATGGCGGGATTCAAAGTCGTTCCGGTGGCGACGTTGAAAGATGGAGATGTCGACCTTGCCGACTTGCGCGCCAAGGCCGAGGCGCACGCACGCGATCTGGCGGCGCTCATGGTAACATATCCAAGCACCCACGGCGTTTTCGAACCGACCATCCGTGAGATTTGTGAGACCGTGCATTCGCATGGCGGCCAGGTCTATCTCGACGGCGCGAACATGAATGCGCAGGTCGGTCTATGTCGACCAGGCGATTATGGAGCGGATGTCTGCCATTTGAATTTGCACAAGACTTTTTGCATTCCGCACGGTGGCGGCGGACCAGGCGTGGGGCCGATCGGCGTAGCGAAACATCTCACCCAGTTTCTGCCAGCCCGTCCGTCTATCAGCTATCAACTATCAACTATCAACTATCCCGTCGGCCCTGTCGCAGCGGCGCCGTACGGGAGCGCCAGTATTCTCACGATCACGTGGATGTATATCCGCATGATGGGCGCCGACGGATTGAAGCGCGCGAGCGAAGTCGCGATCTTAAATGCGAACTACATCGCAAAGCGGCTCGATCCTTATTTTCCGGTGTTGTTTAAGGGGAAACGCGGACTGGTCGCGCACGAATGCATTGTCGATCTTCGTCAATGGAAGAGCGCGGGCATCGAAGTGGAAGACGTGGCGAAACGTTTGATGGATTACGGCTTCCATGCGCCGACGGTTTCATTCCCGGTGGCCGGGACGATGATGATCGAACCGACAGAGAGCGAACCCAAACACGAGCTCGATCGGTTTTGCGACGCAATGATCTCCATTCACGGGGAGATCGAAGCGGTCGCGAGCGGTAAACAAGATCGACAAAATAATTTACTCAAGAACGCGCCGCACACGACGCGGCAGATTGCGTCAGAGAAATGGGATCGTCCTTATACGCGCGAGCAAGCGGCTTTTCCCGCGCCGTGGACCCGTGAATATAAGTTCTGGCCGGCTGTTGCCAGGATCGACAATGTCTATGGCGATCGGAATCTGTTCTGTTCCTGTCCGCCGATCGAAGAGTTTAGCGAGGAGTAGCTTGAGAGGTCCTCGCATCGGTCGAGGTAACAAGCAGAGGCGGTCTGATCGAAGAACTCAGCGAATAGTTCGCTTACGCTTCGGGCGCAAGCTCCGGTGAAGCAGTGACGACTCGCGTCGGAACGAGACGCAACGCAGTGCCGCCGGTTGTTTCCTGTTCGGCCGCGGCACCGGCTTCGTGATACTCGGCGTCCTGATTGACTTCCCAGAGATCGTAAAGCTTGCTGTCGGCCAAAATATTTTCGACGCACAACATCGCAGTCATCATGGCGTGATCTTGATTGTTGTATTTGTGCATCCCGTTGCGGCCGACGAGGTGCAGATTTGGGTAACGCGAGTCGAGTTCTTCGCGAATGGTGGCAACGTGCGTGGCGTAGTCGTCGTCGTAAACCGGATACGCTTTCTTTTGGCGAACGACGCAGCCGTCGAGCACGTCGCCTTCCTTGGCCAGGCCGATCTTGATCAGCTCGCGTTTGGCCAGCTCGATTAGCTCTTCATCTTTCGAATCCCAGAGACCATCGTGCTCGAAACAGAAATATTCGAGACCGTAACAAGCTTTGTCCGCATCGGGAACCATCTCGGGCGACCAGGAGCGGAAATTCTGAATTCGACCGACTTTGACGCTCGGGTCGTGGATATAGATCCAGTTGTCGTCGAACGCGTCTCGGTTTTTCAAAATCAACATAACGGTGAGGAAGTCACGATACTTGAGCGAATCGGCCGCGCGCTTCGCGTTTTCGGAGACGGCGGGCTTGATTCCGCGGACGAGCTCACGCATGGGCGCGGATGAAATGACGTGCTCGGCTTCGAACGTTTGCACGGTGCCTTCTCGATCTTGAAACTGGAGTTTCCAGGTTTCGCTGGCTTCGTCGTAAGCGCAGCCGGTGACTTTGCAGCCCATTTCAATCTTGCCGCCCATTGCCTTTGTTTTTTCGGCGCAAACTTCCCACATCATGCCGGGGCCCTTGCGTGGATAACGGAATGAATTGATCAAGGTCTTGATGACCTTGGAGCGGTCTTTCGGCTGCCTTCGCGGGAAGAGCGCGTTCTTGATCGCGCTGCCGAGGGAGAGGCCTTTAATGCGCTGCGCCGCCCAGTCTGCGGAAATCTCCTTGCAACTCATTCCCCAAACTTTCTCGGTATAGCTTTTGAAAAAGGTGTTGAAGAGGCGTTTGCCGAATTGGTTGCTCACCCAATCTTCGAAGTTGTCCGGGTTGCGGACCGGAAACATTCTGGCTTTGAGCCACGACAGAACGCACAGCGTCGATTTCACGATGCCGAGCTTCGTGAGCGCTTCAAACGCCTTGAGCGGGTAGGCGAAAAATTTGCCGCCGTAGAAAATACGTGAAGAGCGCGGGCGCAAGAGCATGTCGTTCGGCAAAATCTCGGTCCAAAAATCTTCGACTGCTTTGGACTTTGAGAAGAAGCGGTGGCCACCTATGTCGAAGTGAAAGCCTTTATAAGTGGCGGTGCGTGAAATTCCCCCGACGTAAACGGGGTCGGCCTCCAGCACCGTAACATCGACATCGTTCTTCGAAAGAAGGTAGGCCGCCGTCAGTCCGGCTGGTCCCGCGCCAATAATTGCAACATCCGTTTTCATTGTTCTCTATGCCACCCAGTTTCCTCGAGTGAAATTCCAGACATACCATCCCTGCACGCTGAAACCGACAGCACTGATCAACGCCATCGTCCCCATCCCGAGAGCACGAACCAGGGCAGAAGGGACACGGATAGTACCTAAAAGCTGTAAGAGCGCCAGTACGATTAACGCATGCGCGCAGAAGCTATAACGCAGCATGCTTTCCATCTCTACACAGGCCACGCCGCTGACCGAGACATAATAGATCGCAACCGCGCAAAAATAGATGCCGGCGCGTGTGGTAAGTGGGCTATTACGCCGCACCACCGGCAAGAGTTCGCAAATTCCAATGGCGACGAAGAGTAACGCGCCCACCGTTACCGACATTTGGCTCATTTGCGTGGGATTGTTTAGAGCGGGAACGAGCCAACGGTAACTCGACGGCTTGAACACGGCCAAATAATCGGGGTCGATACCCCAGCCGGCCGATTGCGTGAGCATGTACATGTCCCAATGGCCCCAACGCAGCAGGCAATAAATGAAAAACAGGATCGCTCCCGAAGCGGCGGCGATTGTCAGCGCGATCGAGGAACGATAGCGCTGCCACCATCCGCGCCAATCGCGTACTCCATTCCAGCCCTCACGCAAAGCCTGCGCCACTACGGGAAAGGCCGCACAAATAATTCCGATGATGCGAGTCGCCGACATGATGATGCCATGCAACGCCGCCCAAAACTTCGCGGCGCGACCATCCGCGCCGCTCCAATAGATAAAGCCGACGAGGCCGAAGAGAAAAAGCGACTCCGAATAACCGGCGATAAGAAAGAACGCGGCGGGATGCGCGAAGATCGACATGGCGCCAAAAAGCTGAAGGGTGGGAGAAAGATTCCAGCGTTCGCAAAAGAGAAAGAAATAAGTCCAAAAACCCCAGGCGGCGGCCTGCGAAGTAATAAGCAACGCGGTCGAGGTCTCCAGATTCAATCCACGTTGCAGCAACGAAGCGATCGCGGGATAAGCCGGGAAAAAAGCGACGTTGGAAACTTCCATGACCTTGTGATTGATGGGCGGGACGGTGGTCGCGTAACCACGATGCACGATGTTCATAAACCAGTAACCATCGTGCTGGATAAGCGTGGAATAGCGGTAGGAGAAGGCGCCCTCCGGCGCAAGGAGGCAAACCGCCGTCACAATTTGCGCAAGGGTTAAGAAAAGGCCCGCCAGCAGCGGCTTGAACGGCGACGGCAAACTGATCATGGCGGCATGGACGGGAACCGCCGAGGAGATACGAAAGCCTCGTGGATTGCAAGAACTTGCCGGGTCCCGCGCAAGAGCAGTCTCAAATTCTATGTTCATTTGGCGCCATTTTCAGTGGCAGATTTGACGGCGAAGCCCAGCGCTTATTCAGCGAGAATGCCCGAAGAAAACCGAGGCAAGATCGACGATTACTAGGCTGCAGCTTCCTCAGTCACACCGACCAGCTCCGCGTAAAGTTGTTCGTAAAGTTTCGCCGCGGCTTCCCAGGAAAAATCGCGCGACATGGCGCGGCGCATTAGCGTTGTCCAGAGATCTTGATTGGAGAAAATCTCGCGCGCACGCTTGATCGAATCCCAAAACGCTTCGGTGGAATATTCATAGCAAAGAAACCCATAACCGCGGTCCAAAGTGGGATCGTAGTCCTCGATGATTTCATGAATTCCGCCGGCCGCGCGCGCGACCGGAATTGATCCATACTTGAGATTGTACATCGCGCTGAGGCCAGCGGGCTCGATACGTGATGGAATCAAGCTGATGTCCATGCCGCCTTCGATAAGATGGGCCAGACGCGAGTCATAATTCTTTTGATAAGCGAACTTGGTCGGGAATTTTCGAGCGGTCACGGCGAGGGCAGTTTCATACGCTGGATCGCCTTCGCCCAGAATGATCAAACGGACATCGTCCGAAAGCAGTCGATCCAGCGCCGGCATTAGAATCTCGAACCCCTTTTCTTCGACGACGCGCGTAACCATGCCAAAAACTGGTCCTTGCGGTGCGGGCGCGAGTTGCACTTCCGCCAGAAGCGCATCACGACAAACCTGTTTGCCCGCGAGCGAATCGGGACCGTATTGCGCGGGTAACAACCGATCGGTCTCCGGGTTCCAACGCGTGTAATCGGCGCCGTGCAAAATGCCGACAAGCTTGTGCACGTTCTCGCGCAAGACGTGATCGAGTCCGCAACCACCTTCGGGCGTGAGCATCTCGCGTTTATAGCTTTCACTCACCGTCGTGACTTTGTCCGCGAAGAGAATTCCGGCCTTGAGAAAATTCATACGCCCGAAAAACTCCAGACCGCGCAACGTGAAGAACCGCTCGTGCAGATTCGTCAGTCCAAAATCGAGTCCCCAAAAACTGCCTTGTTCGGCGAGCCGATGAATGGTGAGCACAGTGGAAAACGGCAACCGATGTGCGCGCACAAACACCGGCACGAGCGCCGGCGGCCAATCGTGCACATGCAGAATCTGCGGGGTGGGCGTCAAGCGCCGCGCCAATTCCACCGCAGCCTTGCTGAAGAAAATAAAACGCGCAGCGTTGTCTTCGTAAGGCTCGCCGTGCTCGCCATAAATTCCGTCACGGTCGAAGAATTCGTCGCACCTCACAAAAAACAACTGCACATCGCTTGCGCTGCGCCCTTCCAAATATTCGGCGATGTAGGTCTTGTCACCCACACGAATGTCGAGAGTGACACCTGTATCGTTTTCCTTGAAGCGCGGGTTCTCGCGAATCTCGCGGTAAAACGGCAGGACCACACTGACTTCATGGCCGCGGGTACGCAATTCGCGTGGCAACACATCCAATACATCGATAATCGCACCGGCGCGTGACAGCGGGGGACCTTCCGGACTGATCATCAAGATGCGCATCGGGCCTAGATTCTTTTTTGCATTCCAAAAAGTTAGAGACGCTTCAGCGCCTGTTCTGCGAGTTCCTTTGACTTCTTGACCTTCGATGCCTGGTCGCCAGCTCCACCGACGCTTATTCTAATATAGTTGTTACCCTTCAGCACATAGAGCTCGCCGCCGAAACGGTTTCCAGCCCAAAAGGCTTCGTCTCCAACGCCCGCGATCTTTTCCGGAGCGGCCGACTTCTCCCGTTCTTCCTCCTTTCCTGTTAGTGTCCCCTTGTCATGATCGAATATTTCTTTCCAGTGCTGCTTCGGATCGCGAGCGTCCGCGCCGTCCCCTTTCTGCACGAGGGTAAGACTGATCGAATCGCTGAGGGTAGGCATCGTGAAGTAGCACTGTGAAATAGCAAAACCTCCGGCGGATTTCCCACTGGGCTTTGTGTCTTTCAAGCGCTCGCCTTGGACCAACTGGATTTCCTTGCCCGTCAGCAGTGCGCACGCATCGATTTTACTTTTGTTC
>JBEEGY010000130.1:0-4222 GCA_041167145.1 Verrucomicrobiota bacterium | reverse complement strand
TACAAACCGTCACCCCAAGTGTTCTTCGCCATGATCTTGTCAGTGAATTTTTCGCTCAACCGCGCAATTGTTCCGAGAAATTCTCCGACGAACTGGGGCACTTCCCTTTCAGTCAGTTTGCTAAAGCCGACTGCGTCCGCGAAGAGGATCGCGACGATGCGTGAAGTGAAGCCTTCTGCGCCGGTGGGGCGAGACTCCTGTAGGGGACGACGTAACTGCCCGTCCGGCTCGGACCGTCCCACGGGAAGCGAACCGCTTCCCCTACAGAAATCCTCCGAGATTTTCGCAAGATCGACAATCTCCGGTTCGTAACCAAGCGCGCGCCAACTTTCGACGACGCTGGCCGCGCCGCCCGGACCGTCGCCCGGTTTTCCATCCCAAACTGCCAACGGAATAAGCGTGCTATCGAGTTGCCGGCAACGAATGGCCGCGAGCCCGAGAAGGAGCTGATTGCAAAATTCGTAAGATACGCCGCCGATCTCGAGCCGTTGATTGGAAGCCGTAATGATGCGCGCGGCCCGGGCCAATACATTGTCGAATCGCCCGCGCCATTTTGAATTCGGAACGATCTCGACGCTGTCGCGCACAAATTCTTCTTCGTTGTACGGCAATACCACGCAAACTTCCGCACCGCGATCGAGCATTGCTTCCAGAAATAAAATATCCGACCCACACGCGGCCGAGGAAAACCCGAAGCCCGGCTGCAGCGCTTCCAGTCTCTCGCGAATTTCCTTTGCGACGGGCTTCTCCAGTTCTCGCGGGAATCGCGGTTCGCCGCGGTCCGGCCGGTCGATCATGTGACCGGCAAAAACAATCACGCTCGGGACGCGCAGATACTTGTCGATCCAACTTGGGTTTTCGTTCCAATATCGCAGGATCAATCGCGCATTCCTTCGGCTCGAATCGAGATCGCCGTAACGGTTTTTGCCTTGTTCCGCGGCGCGCGCATACCATTCTTCCGCTTGCGGCCAATCGCGGCAGATCAACGCCGCTTCGCCGAGCGCCGCGAGTTCCCAATATGAATCCCCAGTCGGATCGGCGACTTCTTTTAAACATTGATCGCGCACTTTGCTCGCAATCTCACAAGCGCGTTCTTTTTCGCCGACGAGCAAATTCATGGTGGCGGCATTGATTCCCGTCCAATAGCCGCCCGTCGCCTGATAAGCTTCGCCGTAAATTTCCGCGGCCCGTTTAAGCAAACCTTCACGCTGCTCCGTGCTCGTCGCGGTTGCGGCAAGATCTTTGTAAGTGCGGGCGAGCATGCCGCGCGTTTCTTCATCGGCTTGCGATTCGTCACGCAGATTTTCGAGAATGGCAATGGCGCGTTCGGTCGCTCCGCTGCGCGCCAAGGCAAGCCCTTGCAACTGGCGCAATCGCACGTCTTTCGGCCACGTCGCCAGGCCCGCAATGACAACGTCATAGGCGAGCAGAGGTTCGCCTTGGGCAAGAATGCGTTCGCCGAGGCAACGAAAAATCGCGGGCGAACCCGACCCTTCCTCGTGGGCGCGCGCCCGCCAGATCGACATCAACTCCGCGAGCGAAGCTGAATTAATCCTCCGTAGTACGCTTTCGATGCTGGCGGCGTCAGAGCCGCCTTGCGCGGATGGTTCTTGCGGCACTCCGAAATTCTACCCCGATCCGGCCCGTTGCTGCAAAACCAATTCCGCCAATTTCAAATCGCGTTCGTAAGTGATTTTGAAATTGAAATCGTCATTCTCGACAAGCACGACTTTCCCGCCGTTGCGTTCGACGGCAGAAACCTCGTCAGTAACGGCAGCTTTTGCGTCGAAAACGGCGCGATAAGCCTGTTCGAGAATCTTGCGCTCGAAGATTTGCGGCGTCTGCATGGCGAAGAGTTGATGTCGATCGACCGACTCCTTCACTATAAGATCGACATCGGCGCGCTTGAAAGTGTCGGCAACGGGAGCGGCGAGGGAAGCGGCGCCTTGCATTTGAGCAACCTGGTAAACGTGCTCGATCTGCTCGGGAGTCACAAGGGGACGCGCAGCGTCGTGCACGGCGACATAGCGCGAGTCATTGGGAAGATTTTCTAATCCTGCGCGCACGGAATCCTGTCGATGCTCGCCCCCTGGGACGATGGCGCGAAGTTTCTTGAACCCAAGATCGCGAACGATCTTCTCAAATTCAGAATGTCGATCTTGCCGCGCGACAATGATGATCGCAGTGACCGCGTCAGCATGCTCGAATGCGGCGATGGTATGCGCGATAACCGGCTTGCCGGCGATTTCGGCGAACAGCTTGTCGAACCCCATGCGACGGCTGCTGCCCGCGGCCACGATGATGGCAGTCAACATGACAGGATGTTGAAAGTTGAGGAGTTGAGGAGTTGAGGAGTTGAGGAGTTGAGAGGTTGAAACATAGCGACGTTTGATTTTGGAAATCTCAACGCCTCAACCTCTCAACTACTCAACTGCTTTGACACTTCCTGACTGAGCGTCTTGCCATCAGCACGGCCGACGGCCTTTGCTTGCACGGCCTTCATGACGACGCCCATTTGTGCTTTGGAAGTGGCGCCGACTTCGGCAATCGCCTCCCGCACCATTTGGGCGAGATCGGCGGCGCTCATCGCTTGCGGCAGATATTCATTCAAGATCGACAACTCGTTCTTTTCCTTTTCCACCAACTCGGCGCGCCCGCCTTTTTCAAAGCTCTCAATCGAATCCTGCCGTTGTTTTGCCTGCTTGCGAATCACTTGCGCGGCTTCGGCGTCATCCAACTCCGTCTCGGCGCCGGATTTCTCGATCGCGGCATATTTAAGCGCGGACTTGAGCATGCGCAGCACGCCAACCTTAGTCGCGTTGTGCGCGCGCATGGCATCTTTTAAGTCGGAGTCGATTCGCTCCTGAGTTTTCATGCGCGCAAACTACGGCTTCCAAATACGATTGTCGATCCATTCGGCTAGGCGCAGGACAAGCTTTGGCTGCAGCACTCGCAGTGTCTGGAACATAGACTTCCAGTCTGTGCGCCCGGTGGAGTTGTACTCCGCTGAATTCAGAACAACGGACAGAATGTCCGTTGGGCGCACAGGCCACAGGCCTATGTTCCGCGCTTCGCACAACGAAGCGGCTACAGCGAAGCGCGAATGCGCTCAGCGCAAAGTCGCGCCGATTCCGAATTGTCCACTGAAACCACGTCGGCATCTTTGTTTATCCGCCGGGCCAAACCGGCCAACACTGTGCCCGGACCCAGCTCGATGAACAAATCGCATCCGCGCTCAAGCATCCGCTCAATGCAATTCTTCCACAGCACCGTGGCCGTCACCTGGTCTTGCAACGTGCGCCGAATTTCCGGGAGAGTTTTCACTTCTTCTCCGGTGACGTTGCTGATGACCGGGAAATGCGGCAGTTGCATCGGAACATTGATCAGTTCGTGGCCAAGCTTTTGGTAGGCGCTTTCCATCAAACGCGAATGATAGGCGCCGGCCACGTTGAGCATCGCCGCCTTGCGAATTCCATACTCCCTGGCTACGCCGATAGCAGCTTCAACCTTGGCCAGCTCGCCCGAAATCACGATCTGTCCCGGCGCATTGATGTTGGCAATATCCACATCTTCATCCGCCGCCAATTGACGCACCTCGTTTTCCAATCCGCCGATCATGGCCGCCATGCCGCCGACGGTTGCGGCACAGGCTTCGTCCATGAATTCGCCGCGTTTCTGCACCAGCTTGAGCCCATCGGCCAACCCGAAAGTACCAGCGGCCGCGTGTGCGGTTATTTCACCGAGAGACAAACCGGCGACGCAATCGATTGGGAATTCTCCGGCCAAGTGGCGGAGGGCAGCCAGGGCGGCCAGACCGTGAAGAAAAAGCGCGGGCTGACAATTTGAGGTCTTGGTCAGTTCGTCAATCGGGCCGCTCCATGCGATTTCACACAGTTGGCGCTCGAGAATTCCATCCGCTTCGCGAAACAAATTCGCAGCCACCGGAAACTGCTCGGCGAGGTCGCGGCCCATTCCGACGCTTTGAGCGCCCTGTCCGGCAAAAAGCAATGCAATTTTCATCGCGCGTTCAGGATGCTAAACCATGGAGTCAAAGCAATGCCAAGGAATTAGCAGTTTTTTTCGTCTCGACGCGCGTTAGGCTCCGCCCATGAAGACAACCTGGTGGTGCTTTGTGCCGATATTGGTCTTCACGGGCTGCGCAACCATCACTCGCGGCGTGCATGAAAAATTTAGGGTCGAAAGCGAACCTTCCGCCGCGAAG
>JBEEGY010000129.1:0-18109 GCA_041167145.1 Verrucomicrobiota bacterium | reverse complement strand
CAGCAGAAGCGGAACGACGGTCAGAGATCGCTGCGACAGGACGGATCGCGCGCTACGCGTGGGGCGACGATTATCACGATGTGATCGCCGGAAAGCTGAACAAGATCGACGTGTTCCTGCGCGGATTCGGCGGCACGCAGAAGAGTTATGTTGATACCGGACCGATTCTGGAACGCGACTATGCAGCGGAAGCGGGAATTGGCTGGCATGGCAAGAGCACCATGCTCATCGACGAGCGATTAGGGACGTGGTTTTTTCTTGCCGAAGTTTTGACGACGCTGGAGTTGTCGCCCGATTCGGCGACGAAAGATCGCTGCGGCACGTGCGAACGTTGCATGACGGCCTGCCCGACGGGCGCGATCACCGGTCCGCATCGATTGGATGCGCGGCGTTGCATTTCTTATCTCACGATCGAGCTGAAGAGCTCGATTCCATTGGAGTTTCGTCCTCTGATCGGCGATCGCATCTTTGGTTGCGACGATTGCCTCAATGCATGCCCGTGGAACCGCTTCGCGCAGGTTTCGCGCGAAACCGCTTTCTTCGCGCGAAGATCAACAAGCGGCATGGCGTTGCGTGAGTATTTAGATTTGAGTGACGAGCAGTTTCGTTCGCTCTTTCGCGGTTCGCCGATCAAGCGGATCAAGCGGCGGGGTTTTTTGCGCAATGTTTGCGTGGCGCTGGGCAACGTGGGTAATCCAGGCGATCTGGGAGCATTGCAACGCGCGGCGGCGGACGTCGAACCGTTGATTGCCGAGCATGCGACCTGGGCGATGACACGAATCGCGGAGCGTTTTGGCCTGGTTGAGCCCAATTTGAATCCAAAAGCATCTCCGGCCGCATCCAATAGAAGCCCGGTATGAACGGGATTTGCTTTGCAAAGGTCTAAAGTGCCAGTATTCGTCCCTGCCTAAGCCCCTGCCCGCCCCAACTATGCATCAGGCCCTGACCACTGACGCCCCTGCCGCGCCCAGGCGCAAAAAGCGTTGGTCGCGCAAGAAACGCTATATTATCTGGGGCTCGGTCGGTCTGCTTTTGCTTTGGATCATTGGTTCGATCATTGCCAGTAAACGCGAGAAACCGATCCCAGTGACAACGGAGAAAGCTGTTCGTAAAACGATCGTCCAGACGGTTTCCGCGACGGGCAAAGTGCAACCGGAAGTTGAAGTGAAAATTTCACCCGAAGTAGCGGGTGAAATTACCGAATTACCGGTCGAAGACGGGATGGCGGTGAAGAAAGGCGATCTGCTCATGAAGATCAAACCCGATTCGTACAAGGCGTTGCTCGAGCAACAGGAGGCGGGCATCAGTTCGGCTAAAGCGACGAATCTGCAACAAAAAGCGGCGATGATGAAGGCCGAGCAGGACTTCAAGCGGGCCCAGGACTTGTTTAACAAGAAGATGATTTCCGCGCAGGAATTCAACGCAGCCGACGGAGCCTACGGGGTAGCGAAGAACACGTACGAAAGTTCGCTACACGAGATCGAACGGGCGCAGGCCGGCTCGAGCCAGGCGCGCGACGCGCTTTCCAAAACGACGATTAATTCGCCGATCGACGGAACGATCACGATCCTAAACAGCAAATTGGGCGAGCGGGTGGTGGCGACGGGACAATTCGCCGGTACAGAAGTGATGCGCGTGGCCGATCTCGTGCACATGGAAGCCCGCGTGGATGTAAATGAAAACGACGTGGTCAACGTGAAAGTTGGCGACAAGGCCAAGATAAAGATCGACGCGTATGGCGATCGGAGATTCAAAGGCACCGTGCAGCAAATTGCCAACACCGGAAAGACTACGGGCACCGGGACGCAGGAGGAAGTAACCAACTTCGAGGTGAAGATCCGTATCGATGATCACGATCTGCCGTTACGGCCGGCGCTCAGTTGCACGGCCGACATCGAGACAAACATGGTCAAAGACGTGGTGGCGGTGCCGATGCAGAGTGTGACGATCCGCACCGGCGACAGCAACTTGAGCCCGGAGGAGATCGAACAGAAAAAAGAAAAAGTGGCGCTGCGTGACAAAGCCGACAACAGCGCGGAGTTGATCAATGAACGTCAGGAGAAGGCCACGCAGAAGGAGGAGCGCGAAAAACTGGCCAAAGTTTTGTTTCTGAAAAATGGCGGCAAGGCGCGACTCGTAAAAGTGACGACAGGGATTTCGGATGACACTTACACGGAGATCAAAAATGGCATTAAGCCGGGCGATGAAGTTATTTCCGGCAGCTACAGCGCAATCAGCCGCAAATTGAAAGACGGCGCCAAGGTCAAGATCGACAAGGAAGGATTGAAGGGAAAGTGACGAGTGACAAGACCGCCATTTTCTTCGCTCGCGTTTACACACTACTGATCGCTCGTCATTGTTTAACATGACGACGCGTAACGAAGTTCGGCCCGCTGGCCCGGTCGTGATCGACATTGAGAACATCACGAAAGATTACGTGATGGGCGAAGAGATTGTGCGCGCGCTGCGCGGCGTGTCGCTACGGATTCATAAGAACGAATACATCGCCATCATGGGCCCGAGCGGCAGCGGCAAGTCGACGCTCATGAACATGCTTGGTTGCCTCGATACTCCGACCTCCGGCCGCTACGAGTTCAACGGCAAGAGCGTCGCGGAGATGGACGACGACGAGCTCGCTGCGATTCGAAATCGCGAGATCGGGTTCGTGTTTCAAACATTTAATCTGTTGCCGCGCTCGACCAGCCTGCGCAACGTGGAGTTGCCTCTCATTTACGCGGGCGTGGATGCGGATTCGCGAGAGGAACGCGCCACCCAGACGCTAACCGATGTAGGCCTGGGCGATCGCATTCATCATAAACCGAATGAATTGTCCGGCGGTCAACGACAGCGGGTCGCGATTGCGCGTGCACTCGTAAACAAGCCGTCGATCATTTTAGCTGACGAACCGACCGGAAATCTCGATTCCAAAACCGGGGAAGAAATCATGGCGTTACTCGAAGACCTTTATCGTCGGGGCAACACCATCATTCTGGTGACGCACGAGCGTGACATCGCGGCGCACGCACGGCGCACCGTGCATTTGCGCGACGGCTTGATTGAAAGCGATGAGACCGGGGTTGTGCCGAAACAAGAGACGATGGCGGCGCACTAAAGATCGACGATGAAACGTTTCCTCTACGAGCTAAGTGAGAGCTGGAAGATCGCGGCTGCGCAAATGCGTTCAAACATGACGCGCTCCACTCTCACCGCGCTTGGTGTTATCATTGGAATTGTCGCAGTCACGTTAATGGGAACGGCCATCAGCGGAATCCAGGCCGGGTTCGATAAGAGCATGTCCATTTTTGGCGATGATGTTCTCTACGTCGGGCAATGGCCGTGGAAGCGGGTGGATGATTGGTGGAACTATCGCGACCGCAAGAAGATCAAGACCGAGTACGCGGAGCCTCTTAACCGCATGATCGCGATGACACCGAACTCCAACCTGCAAATCGCCATTCCGACCTCCAGCGTTGTCCGCAGCGTCAAATACATGGACAGCGAGGTGAACAATGTTTTCGTCCGAGGCACCGTGTCGGACTACATCATCACTTCGACATTTGATTTTAAGGAAGGCCGTTTTTTCAATGAGTTGGAATCACGCGGCGGCGCGAATGTATGCGTGATCGGCTACGATGTGGCCGACGCGCTTTTCCCCTCAACCAGCCCGATCGACAAATCGGTTCTAATCAATGGTCAGGCATTCAAAGTGGTTGGCGTTATTTCCCGGCAAGGCTCTTTTCTCGGTCTCTTCAGTCTCGATTCGATTGTGGTAATGCCGTTGCCGGCCTTTCAGAAATATTTTACCGCCAAAAGCGAAGCGGAAATCCTCGTGAAGGTGAAAGACAAAACGAAGCTGGCCGAGGCGAAGGACGAGCTGGCGGGATTGATGCGGCGCGTCCGCGGTTTACCGCCGGAAAAAAAGGACGATTTCAGCATTAACGAACAACAGGCATTAAAGAGCACGCTGGATCCGATCAAAAATTCAATCGCGGTGGCGGGACTTTTCATCACCGGACTTTCGCTTTTCGTTGGCGCGATCGGCATCATGAACATCACGTTTGTGAGCGTGAAGGAGCGGACGAAAGAAATCGGGACGCGAAAGGCACTCGGCGCACGCAGACGAACGATACTCCTTCAATTCTTAATCGAGTCCACCGCGCTCTGTCTGCTCGGCGGAGTGATCGGCCTTACCTTTGCTTTTGCGATGTGTTTTTTGATCGGCATCGCCTTTCCATCGTTTCCCATCCACTTCTCCCTGGGTCTCGTCATCACCAGCATGATTGTTTCAGTTATGACCGGTTTGGTGTCAGGCTTCGCGCCGGCGTGGACGGCATCGCGTTTGGATCCGGTAACGGCGCTTAGGTACGAATGACGTATTCAAAACTCTAGAACAAGATCGACATGTTATTTCGCGAAATTTTCGCCATGGCTTTGTCTTCGTTAGGAGCAAACAAATTGCGCGCTGCCCTGACAATGACCGGCATTACCATTGGAGTGTTCTCCATCATTTCCGTGATGACTGCGATCGGCGCGTTGCAGAATTCGATCGAGAGCGGAATCAGTTTTCTCGGATCAAATATTTTTCAGTTCGCGAAATACCCGGTGAACGTAGACGCCGGAGGTGAGTCGAAGAAAAAATATCAAAACCGGCGCAACATCACATATCGGCAAGCGCTGCGTTACTACGAATTAATGCAGGGAAACGCACAGGAGATTTGCCTTAAGTGCTTTGGCCGCGATCTAAAGGGGCAAGCCGTTTACAACGGCATCAAGACGACACCAAGTCTCACCGTGGTCGGGACCAATCGCAGTTTTCTCACTGCTAACGCTTTCACGCTCGGCTATGGGCGCAATCTTACCGACGAAGATGTCGATCTTTCACGCAACGTCGTCGTCATCGGGAAAATGATCGAGAAGCGATTGTTTCCCCATGAGTCACCCATCGGCAAAGTCATCCGGATGAGTGGACATACTTACACGGTGATCGGTGTTCTTGCGGAAAAAGGCACCTCCTTCGGACAAAGTCAGGATGATTTTTGCGTAATCCCGATCACCAGATTCTTCGAGAATTACGGCGAGGCTAATCGCACAGTTAACATCGCAACGCAGCCATTCTCGACCGAACTATACAACCGCACCCTGGATAAAGGGATTAGTGCGATGCGAATTGCGCGTACCCTTCGCGCTGATCAGGAAAATGATTTTGAGATCTATACTAACGATTCACTGAAAAGCGCATTCCTATCGGTGGCAGGGGTGGTGCGAATAGGCGCGTTCGTAATTAGCTTTATCGCGTTGGTCGCGGCAGGGATCGGCATCATGAACATCATGCTTGTGAGTGTAACGGAGCGCACCAAGGAAATCGGCGTACGCAAATCAATCGGGGCGCGCAGTCGCGATATCCTGCGGCAGTTCCTCACTGAAGCCGTGCTGATTTCGGAAGCCGGCGGAGTGATCGGGATTGTGCTCGGCGTGATCTTCGGCAATCTATTGGCGGCGTGGTTGCAAGCCGACTTGATCTTTCCGTTCGGTTGGGCGATCGCGGGCCTGGTTGTTTGTTCAGCTATTGGCATCGGTTTCGGACTTTATCCGGCCTATCGCGCTGCTTCCCTCGACCCGATAGAGGCATTGCGTTTCGAATAGGAAAAGGCGGCTGACCGCTTGTTCGCGAGCGAAGAAAGGCATACAACTTGCATGGGCTTTGATATGCTCATGGCGTCTTCCACCCCTGACGCTCTTTAGCCCGTTGCTGTCGTGCCCAAGTCTTCTCATTCTTCTTCAAGATCGATATCGGAGAAAAATATTCTCCTCCTTGAGAAATACGATGCGCTGGCCGCGGCGATCACGTCGGCCCTCAAGAAGTTTGCGCCGGGGCACGCGGTGTCCGTGGCACGCTCACTTGTTGAAGCCGAAGCCATCGCCGCCAAAACGCCGCCCGCGTTGTTAATTGTCGATGTCGATCCGGCGTGGCCGGAACTGACGGATTCAATCGAGAAATGGCGAAGCGTGAATCCGGATGCGCGCGTCCTGATAATCGGTGCGGGAATTCCCAAGGAAATCGTCGCTGAACGTGGATCGTTTGGCGGGCTCCAATTCATTGAGAAGCCATTTGAGCTGGCAGATTTCGGCGCCGCCGTTCAGGCACTGCTCGGGCCCTGGCGCGAATCCGAATCAGCCAGTCGGCGCGGAACGCTTGGCTCGCTCAGTCTTTTGGACATTGTCCTGCTGCAATGGTCTGCCTCAGCAGATGTGATCGTGGAAGTGGAGGGCGGACGAAAGCGCTATGGCGAGCTCCATTTTTCCCAGGGTCAAATTTCTCACGCCGAAACTGGAAAGCTTGTTGGTGTCGAGGCACTCGCGGAAATATTGAGGTGGTCTCAACTGCGACTGAGCGAAGGAAAGAAACGGACATCGGCCAAGCGAACGATGCGCGGACCGTGGGTCGCGATGGTTTTAGAATTGCTTCAACGAGCAAAAACCGAACAACCCGTCGAGCCGGTAGTGGCGGAAAAGGTCCCACCGACGAAGCCGGACGCAGAGGCGACAAAGAAAATTGTCGTAATCGATGACACTGAAATGCTGCTGATCTTCGTGGAAGATGTCCTGGCCACCGATCATCCGACGTGGCAAATCACGAAAGCTTCTAATGGGGCAAACGGTTGTAAAGAGGTGGAGCGCGTCCTCCCGGACCTGGTGCTTCTCGATTACAGCCTGCCTGACTTCAATGGGGACGAAGTATGCCGCAGACTGTTGCAAGCTGAGCGCACGGCGCATGTGCCGATTCTGATGATGTCGGGTCACGTGCTGGAAATGAACGCGGCTGCCGCGCGTTTCGAAAACATCGTCGCTACAATCGAAAAACCGTTTCTTAGCGAGGGATTGATCGATTTGGTGGAACGAACTTTGGAAGGCGCTCCTCCAAAGATCGAGGTTTCCCCCGAACCGCCTCCGATCGCCCAGCCGCAGGGGCCATCCCCTCCTCCGCCGCAAGAGAAGCAGAGCAATAAGTCCGCGCCGCCGGAATCGCCGCCCACGAAACCTTCGCCATCCTCCGTTTCGCTTGCTCCTGCGGAATCGGGAATGCTCAGAACTACGACGATCGCGGCGCCAATGACTGCGCCTGTTATCGCTACGTCGACCGAAGCGGTCCTTGGTCTTTTTCTCGATGTCTTGTCGATGCAATTTACTCCGCAGCTGCAGATGGGAACAATTCGCGCGAAACCGTCTTCCTTTACGGTGTCGCTTCATTTACCCAGCAGCGTGCGCGACTCGTTGCCGATTGAAACCGGTTTTGAATTAGGCAGAACTGAGCTGGATACGAATGGTCACATTGCCACTGTGCGTTTGATGCCTACAATGAAGCCTTTTCAGCCGACGAAAACTCGGAATGCTTTTGAAATTGGCGACGTGTCGGTCGTTGACGGTGAGAAGCGCGAGCGCGTCCAACTTACCCCAACGGTAACCGCACCCATGACCATGCAGTTGCTCGCTCATCTCAGCCTTGCTGGAGTCGAGCTCTCCACGACGTTCCAAGTATCACAGGTTGTTTTGAGATGGCGCAGCGGCCGCGTGCGGGTGACGTTGAGCTCCAAGGCGACGGCGGGCGATCTTCAAAGCGCGGCCTTCGAGATCGCCGTCGTGCAACTCGATCCAAGCGGTCGCATTAGCGAGCTAACACTCAATCCTATCAGGTAGTTCTGCTCGCCAATTGTTGATCTTGCCCGATTGACACGGACTCTTGTTAATCTAAACCGAGAGCTTTGAAAGTTGGATCGACATGTTGGAAGTGAATGTCCAGCGAACAAAGCCGGTCGATTTCCGTCGAGGATAATCGCGCAGTAATTTCAGGTTCGCGTTTCACGTTGTCCGCAAACGTCCCTTCACTTTTCCAGGTTTTCATGGCCGCACGCTGCACGGCTTCATAGGCGTCTTTGCGATCAGCGCCCGCCTTTGTCAAAGCCAGCAAGACCGCCTGGCTGAAATACAAACCCTTTGTGAGCGCAAGATTCTGTGCCATGCGCTCGGGATAAACCTGCAGTCCTCCGACAAGCTCATTCAGTTTTACGAGCATGTAATCGAGCAGCGTACACGAATCCGGCAGGATGATTCGTTCCGCGCTCGAATGACTGATATCGCGTTCGTGCCAGAGCGCCACGTTCTCCAGCGCCACGACCGAGTTGCCACGAATGACGCGGGCCAGTCCGCTCAGTCGTTCGCCTGTAATGGGATTTCGTTTGTGTGGCATGGCCGAGCTGCCCTTTTGGCCTTCTCCGAAAAACTCTTCCACTTCGAGGACTTCGGTCCGTTGCAGATGGCGAAATTCCGTTGCCCAGCGATCGATGCTGGAAGCTATCACGGCCAGAGTGGTCATGAATTCAGCGTGGCGATCGCGCTGGACGATTTGCGTGGAGATGGTTGCCGGCTTTAGACCAAGTTTCTCGCAGACCGCGCGCTCAATTGCAGGATCGAGATGTGCGTGCGTACCGACCGCGCCGCTCAGCTTGCCAACACGCACCCGCTCGAGCGTTTGCCTCAGCCGCTCTTCGGCACGACCGAATTCATCAAACATCAACGCCAATTTCAATCCAAAGGTGATCGGTTCGGCATGAATGCCGTGGCTGCGTCCGATCATTGGCGTCATTTTGAAGCGGCGGGCTTGCTTGGCGATTGTCGATCTTAGCTCCTTTAGATCGGCCAACAGAATTTTCGCTGATTCCGTCAGTTGAAGGGCGAGAGTCGTATCGAGAATATCTGACGAAGTCAGCCCTTGATGAATCCATCGTGCGGGCGCGCCAACTGATGTTGCGACATTCTCGAGAAAGGCGATGACGTCGTGATTAGTTCGCTTTTCGATCTCGAGAATTTCGGGAATGGAAAAACGCGCACGTTTGCGGATTTCCTCCGCGTCCTTTTTGGGGATCTGCCCCAGCTCGGCCATCGCTTCGCAGGCCAGCACTTCGATCTCGAGCCAAATTTCGAATTTGCGCTGATCCGACCAGATCTTGCGCATCTCCGGCCGGGAATAACGATCAATCACGTAGCAAGATAAAGCGCTCGCTAGATGCGGAAAGCGTTTTGTACAGCAAAAAAAATCGCTCCGGCAGATAAACCACCGGAGCGACTCGAAAGTCGATTGTCGATCTTACCCTAGCAAACCCGGGCGCGCATGAAGCGGCCGTTGTTTTGCACGCGCACTTGGCCGCTGTCCAAAAGATCAGCTACGGCCGCCACAGTCTCTTTCGTGTTCTTAGTGCAGGAGCTCACGGCAAGGATTAAGTCGCCGAGCGAGAGTTTTTGACGGGGTTTAAGGATTTGGTTAGTTTTCTTCATGGTAACACCATTTGGTTAGAGCAGATGTGGTGCCATTTCGTTCAATCTAACCTCCAAGAGGGCAATCTGTGGGGTTAGTGGTACCGACCGCCCAAGCCGGGTCAGAGCCCTGACACGTGTGTTGCTTTTTCTTACACTTTCCCCTGCGAAGCTGGTCGCATCAGTCGCACGGTTAAGAGGTAAAGTCCCGCGAATAAAACCACCATTAGGACGATCCAATGCGACTGCGCCTTAATGAATTGGACCATTTTCTCCGGATCAGAAAGAAGGTCAGGCTGCATGGCGTAGGCTCTGGCGCCGAGCCAGGCCAGAATCCAACACCAGATGCCTGAACCGGCAATCGTGACCACGCTAAAGACTTTGAAATTCATCCGCACGATACCCGCCGGAATCGAAATCAAATGGCGCACGACTGGTAAAAGCCTGGCGAAAAAAACCCCGCCAGCTTCGTAGCGTGCCAGCCAATGTTCCGCCTGCTCCAGCTTCTTTGGGCCGATGAAAAAGAATCGTCCGTACTTCGCGATCAGCGGGCGACCGATTAATCGCGAAATCCAATAGGTGATCGCCGAGCCCAAATATGAGCCGAAAGTTCCAGCCAGGACCACGCCTGCGAAGCTCAATTTCCCTTGCGCTGCCAGGAACGCGGCCGGCGGAATCACAATCTCGCTCGGCACTGGAAAAATCGAGCTTTCCATCGCCATGAGCGCAATGATGCCCCAGTAGCCACCGCTCAGGACCCATCCCACCCAAATTTCAAGAAGATGATGCATGTCTTGTCATTCCGAGCGATTTGCCAGTCGGGCTCGGACCGAGGAATCTCTCAATCTTTCGTTTACGGTTGATCGCCGTAGTTGATTCTGAATTGCCGAAACCGCAATCTTAAATTTTCCATGTCGATCTACCGCCGCGTCCTAAAATATTACCGACCGTTCTTGTGGCAGACACTACTCGGTCTGGTGTTGGCGCTTGTCGGGATCTGCTTGAATCTGCTCAAACCCTGGCCATTCAAGATTATCGTCGACCGTGTTCTCGCGCAGCCATCGGATGCGTTGGTTCGTGAATACGGTGCGCAGGCAGTGTTGTTGCTGTGCGCGGCGCTCGTACTAATCCAGCTTCTTTGGGGAATCGCCAACTGGGCTATGAATTACATCCTGGTAAAGGTCGGCCTGGAAGCGCTGCTCAAGTTGCGCACGGATATTTATTCCCATCTGCAGCGGCTCTCCTTGAAATTTCACGACACGCGGCGTTCGAGCGATTCCAGTTTTCGCGTCGCCTACGATTCGCAGTCGATCCAGACGATCTACAACAAGGGTTTTACCGGCATTTTTGGATCGATCATCACTCTCGTCGGCACGTTCGTGATCATGTTGCGAATGGATTGGCAGCTTGCATTGCTCTCGCTCGCCGTCGTTCCCCTGCTCTTTGGCGCAATTTATTTTTTCGCGCAGCGCATCCGCACACAGGCCACCTCTATTCAGGAACGGGACAGCGCCATGCTCGCCCAGGCGCAGGAAGGACTGGGCGCAATTCGCATGGTCCATGCCTTCGGGCGCGAGGATTTCGAGGTCTCGCAATTTCACCAGCGCGCGCACCAAAGCCTGCAAGCTAATCTGCGCCTAACTCTGACGAATGTGAACAGCGCCCTCGTCATCGGCACGTTGGTAGCAGTCGGAACCGCCGCCATGTATTACATCGGCTCGATGCATGTTCTCGCGGGCACGCTGACGCTCGGGTCCCTGCTCGTCTTCAATGCCTATCTGCTCATGCTGTACCAACCGCTCCAGGACCTCACCTACACAGCATGGGCGATGGAAGGCGCTACCGCGGGCGCAAAGCGCTGTTTCGAAGTGCTCGATCGCGAGGACGACGTCAAGGATTCGCCGAACGCGATTGACATAACCGAAACGAAAGGCGCAATCGCATTTCAAAATGTTAGTTTCGGCTACGCGCAAGATCGACATGTTCTCCATGACATCGATCTACAGATTTCGACGAACCAAATCGTCGCGCTCGTCGGAGGAACTGGCGCGGGCAAGAGCACGCTTTTGAGTTTGGTCCCGCGCTTTTACGATCCAACGTCGGGCGTTGTGACGCTTGATGGCCACGATTTGCACGCCGTTACAAAAAAGTCTTTGCGCGCTCTGATTGCCATCGTCTTGCAGGATACATTGCTGTTCTCAACCACAGTGCGCGAGAACATCGCGTACGGTCGGTCCGACGCGACGGAAGAAGAGATTGTCGATGCGGCCAGGCGCGCCCAAGCTGACGAATTTATTCGGCAACTACCCGACGGTTACGAGAGTACCGTCGGTGAACGCGGCGGACATTTGAGCGTCGGTCAACGCCAGCGCATCGGTATTGCACGCGCATTCCTAAAAAACGCGCCCATTCTCTTGCTCGACGAACCAACTTCCGCGCTGGATCCCACGACGGAGGCTGCCATCATGGAAACGATCAAAGAATTGATGCACGGCCGGACAACCTTGATCGCAACACACCGGCTCGCGACCATTCATCGCGTTGATCAGATTGTTGTGCTCGAACGCGGCCGGATGGTCGAACAAGGCACCGGAGCGGAACTGGTCGCGCGCGGCGGAGTGTACGCGAAACTCTATGCCTCCGGAAACTATCCGTCATGAGCAACGTCAAACCAGACCGACATGTTGAGGCCGACTGGTGGCCACAGCCTATTCCATCGAACGTGCAATTCGGTGAAGGATTTTATTGTGAGAGCGCGCAAATTTTTCGCCACCTCCGAAGCAAGCAATCCGACGCTGTGGTAATCGGCAAACATGTCTCCTGTTATGCGGGATGCTCGTTTGCGATCGGTGAGAAAGGCCACTGCACCATCGGTGATTTCACGCTGGTCAATGGCGCACTTATCATGGCCGAGGACAAGATCGACATCGGATCGCACTGCCTTATCTCGTGGAACGTTGGAATCGCCGATTCCGATTTCCACCCCCTCGCTCCCGCGCAGCGACTGATCGACGCGCAAGCGCTCGCCCCGTTCTTCAAGGACCGTCCGCCGCGTCCGGAACTGAAAACCGCGCCCGTGATTATCCAAGACAACGTTTGGATCGGAATGAACGCGACAATCCTCAAAGGTGTGACCATCGGCGAAAATTCAGTGGTGGCCGCGGGAGCGGTTGTGACAAAATCAGTCCCGCCGAACACGGTCGTCGCGGGAAATCCGGCTATCGCGGTGAAACAATTTCAACCGTGATTCGTTTTAACACCGAACGCCTAACGCTCAACGCTCCCCGAATCTTTGTCTGCCTTGGAAGTTGGAAGCTGGACGTTGAGGGTTGGGCGTTTTCTTCTCGATGAAACGCAAGCGCATCGTCGTGATGGGTTTCATGGGTTCGATGCCGATCGCGGGCGTGATCTGGCAGCACATTCATTACATCGTCGGGCTGCAACGACTTGGGCACGAAGTTTACTACGTCGAAGACTCAGCCCGCCTCCCCTACAATCCCGAGACGTTCGAAGTAAATAACGAGTTCGATTATGCGGCACGGCTGCTCGACCGGCTGAGTCGCGAGTTTAATTTTAGAAATCGTTGGGGATTTTGCGCGCGATATTTGAAAGGAAATCCAACGGCGGGAATGACGTTGAAAAAAATCCGCCTGCTTTATCGGGAAGTGGATGCGATTCTGAATATCTGCGGGACCCAAGAGTTCAATGACGATCTGGCGAAGAGCGATCGTATTCTTTATGTGGAAAGCGATCCTGGAGTTGAACAAATCAAGGTCGACAAGCGCGTAAGGTCGACCATCGACTATCTCGGCCGCCACCGCGCTCTTTTCACCTTCGGCGAGAACGTGGGCACGAAAGAGTTTTCTGTTCCTACTCGCGGCTTGAAATGGATGCCTACACGACAACCGGTCGTGACCGATTTATGGAAAACCAATCGCGGGCCACCGGCCGCCGCGGTTTTCACCTCGGTGGCGAATTGGTCGACGAGCGGCTTGAAAGACATCACCTGGCGCGGGGAAAAATATTTATGGAGCAAGTCGCGCGAGTTTTTGCGTTTCGTGGCCGCGCCGAAGAAATCTGGCGAAACATTTGAGCTCGCCACCGAAATAAAAGATCGACCAGTACGCATGAGATTCGAGCGCAACGGCTGGCGCTTCACATCGCCGCTGCAATTAAGTGTCGATTACCGGCTCTATCGCGATTACATCCGACGATCGAAAGGCGAATTCAGTGTGGCTAAGGATCAATACGTGCGCCTCAACACCGGATGGTTCAGCGATCGTAGTGTTTGCTATCTCGCAGCCGGGCGCCCGGTTATTCTCCAAGAGACTGGATTTAGCAAACACTATGGCAACAGCGGCGGACTTTTCGCGTTCAGTTCGCTTGCTGAAATTGTCGAAGCGGTCAAAACGATCAACGCCGATTACAAAAGGCATTCCCGCGCTGCGCGTTCATTGGTGCGAGAAGTGTTCGAAGCAGAGAAAGTTCTCGCATCGTTGCTCGATCGCGCCGGCGTGTGAATGGACCAGCCTAACGTGACAACCAATCACGCGAAACGCTCGAACAAATATTTATAAGATATCTCGCGAGAGATTTGCTTTCTCGCTGCTTCGTTTCATCTTCTCGAACTTTAAGGGATGAAACGGTTTTATTTGTCGATCTTCCTGGCGGCTTTTTGTTGGTCGCAAGTTTGCGCACAACAGAACACGCCCCCCGGGCCGCATGCACCTATGGAGCCACCCGAACCAGGGGCGTCAGGCTCGCCGCGGGTTGGTCCACCGCAGCCACCGGGAACCTCCGTGCAACCGAGCCCGCCACCGGCCGCCGTTGTTCCTGTTCCGGTCGGAGCGGCCAAGTCGAATGGGAAGGTGCAAAGGAGTTTAGTCCGCATCACGGTGACGGCGCAGGAGCCCGATTACAGAGCGCCGTGGAATTCGGGCACGATCGGACGCGGCGTTGGGGCGGGCTTTGTTATTGAGGGCAACCGCATCCTGACAAACGCGCATGTGGTCAGCAATGCGCGTTACATCACCGTCGAGCGCGATGGCGATCCCAACAAATATCCGGCCAGGGTGCTTTTCGTGGCCCACGATTGCGATCTCGCGCTCATCACGGTAGGCGCGCCGAATTTTTTCAAGCATATGCCGCCGCTGCCATTCGGCGGCATTCCTGAATTAGAGTCGGTAGTTTCCGCTTACGGTTATCCGATCGGTGGTGAACGCATGTCAGTGACCACCGGTATTGTTTCGCGCATCGATTTTCAGCTCTACACACATTCGTCGATCGATCAGCACCTGGCCGTTCAGATCAGTGCGCAAATTAATCCGGGGAACAGCGGTGGACCGGTCATGCAGAACGCCAAGGTCGTCGGCGTCGCCTTTCAAGGGTACAGCGGGGACGTCGCGCAAGGCGTGGCTTACATGATCCCTACGCCGGTGATCCGGCGTTTCCTTAAAGATATCGAAGACGGGCATTACGATCGATATGTCGATCTGGGAATGACCTACGCGAAGTTACAGAATCCGGCGCAAAGACGCTTCCTCGGATTGAAAGATGACGACCGCGGTGTGCTCGTGAGCACGGTGGTGGCCGCCGGCCCATGCGCAAAGGCGATTCAGCCAGGCGATGTTCTTCTCGCGATCGACGATCATGCCATCGCCAGTGATGCCAACGTCGAACTAGAAGGTGATCGCGTCGAGATGCCGGAGGTAGTGGAGCGAAAATTCAAAGGCGACACGGTGAAGTTCGATATCTGGCGCGAGAAAAAGCCGATGAGCGTGAAGGTAAGCCTAACGACGGTGTGGCCATATTTGGTGCAGGGACACACCTATGACGTGCGGCCGCGTTATGTGCTTTACGGCGGTCTTCTTTTTCAACCGCTCGACCGTGAATTGATTGATGCTTATCAACCGCAGGATTTACGCATTCGCTTTTTCTTCGAGTATTTCGTGCAGGAGCAGATTTATCTCGAACATCCCGAAGTCATTTTGCTTACGAACATTCTGCCTGATCCGATCAATACTTATCTGGCGCCGTATCGCGGTAACATTGTCGATGAGATCAACGGCAAGAAAATCCACAACCTGGAGGAACTCGCGAAAACATTTTCAGAAACGTCCGAGCGTTTCGTTGTCAAGATGATCGGAGACGGACCGCCGCTCGTCCTCGATCCGAAACAGGTGGAAGCGGCGCGCGATCGGATCAACAAACGTTACAATGTGATCGCAGACCAGAATCTAGAGGCGCAGCCAATCGCCAACGCGCCGGAGGATCAGAAGAAAAACTGATGAAGCGAACAATTCCATTCATTGCCCTATGGCTTTTCGTGACCTCAGTGTGCGTTGTTGCGAAAAAAGAACCGAACCTGCCGGTGGCGGCGGACAAGGCAAAGTTGCTTTCGCTTGTGCGCGTCAATGTCACCGGCCAGCCGTATGATTATTTTCGGCCGTGGCAAAAAAAAGCGCCTTTCTCGAAGCGTGCCCTGGGCGCGGTGCTGCCGCAAGGTCGCGTCCTGGTGA
Organism: Verrucomicrobiota bacterium; assembly: GCA_041167145.1. Classification (GTDB taxonomy): domain Bacteria; phylum Verrucomicrobiota; class Verrucomicrobiia; order Chthoniobacterales; family UBA10450; genus Palsa-1382. The sequence continues at coordinate 2,282 of JBEEGY010000129.1, read as the reverse complement.
CCGCGGATTTGGTCGCGAACCAGAATTACGTGGAGCTGGAGCGCGCGGAGTCGGGCGAAAAGATCGCGGCCAACGTGCAGGTGGTCGATTACGAAGCGAACCTTGCTTTGCTGGAACCGGTGGAGAAAAAATTCCTCGACGGAATCACGCCACTGGAGATCGCGAATGATACCGTAGTCGGCGATCGGGTTGCCGCCTGGCAATTGGAACCCACCGGCGCACTCGTTGTCACAGAAGGTTTGGTTACGACAGCGCAGATAATGCATTACCCGCTCGATGTCGGTCAGTTTCTGGCCTATCGCGTGAGCATCTCGATGCAATATCGAGACAACAGTTACACGGTGCCGCTGGTCAAAAACAACAAACTCGCCGGCTTGTTGCTTCGCTATGATACGCGCACCCAAGTCCTTGATGCCATTCCCGGACCGATCATCTCGCATTTTCTGAAGGAAGCGCAGGGAGAACACTATCGCGGGTTCCCGTCGGTTGGTTTTTCGTTTTTTCCAACCCGCGATCCGCAATTGCGCAATTTTGCGGGAGAAACGGGCACCGCCGGCGGCGTTTACGTGACGAGCGTCGAACCGAATACATCAGCGGTTAAGGCAGGATTGCAGGTCGGCGACATCATCACTTCCATTTTTAACAACGAGATCGACCAGAATGGCAATTATGTCGATCCGCTTTACGGCAAGATCGAGTTCACGAACCTGCTCACCGCTCACGCTTACGCCGGTGATTCGGTGCCCGTTCGCATTCAACGCGCGGGCAAACCTATGCAGTTGAATCTCATCCTCGAACACCGCTCGACGAAGGATTACGTGGTTCCGCCTTACACTCTCGATCAACCGCCTCCTTATTATGTTCTTGGCGGAATCATCTTTCAGGAGTTATCCCGCCAGTATTTGAAGGAATGGGGCGCCAATTGGGTCAAGGAAGCGCCCCAGAGATTTGTATATGTCGATCGATTCCAATCCGAACTTTTCCCGGAAGGCGATCGCAAGGTTGTAGTCATCAGTCAGATTCTTCCGGCCAATCCCACGGTTGGATATGAAGAGCTGGCGTATCTGACCGTAACAAAGGTGAATGGAAAAGAAATCAAATCGCTCGCCGACCTCGCGGAAGCGGTGAAGCAGCCGATCAATGGCTTCATCAAGATCGAGACTCAGGAAGACCCGAAACAGCTTGAGCTCGATGCCGCCCAGGTCGAATCGGAAGCGGCCATGCTGCAACAGAATTACGGAATTTCTTCGCTGCAGCGGTTGCAATAGGGAGAAATACCGCGCGGCGGCATTCGCAGAGAGCTCGATCGGTAGGGTGAGACTCTGTCGAGCCGACTAATTCGATGGCTTCGCGGAGCGTCGCCCTGCCGGGTGAAGCTTCGGACGCTGCACGTGCGCTGTCCCTCCAACGAAAAGTAATTGTCGATCTTGCGCGAAAACCGAGGAACCTCCGCATCAGCTCGGTCGTGGCGGACGCCGCTCAGACAAAAACCTGGTCACTTCTTCCGAGTAAGTTTCAAAGGGATCGCTCATGACAAGAAAGTCGCGACTGTCGAAAGCGATTGAATCCCAATTGATCACGTAGGGCTGATTTTCTTTTTGAAAATGCGCGATAGCGAGGGCCCGCCCGGCGGCACGCGTGTTGCATGGCGGCTCGTGCATGGCTTCGTTTCGACGAACATTATTGTTCCATTCCCCAATACGTTTGCCCGGCGTCACGCCGAAGAAGAGACCCTTCTCCGGATTAATGTTGTGATATTCTAGATCGAGACTCTGCAAGGCGGGGTCGGCCCAAGTGAGATTCTCCGCTTCCATAAACGCCTCGAGCAACCATTTCTTTGTGATCCAATCCACGCCGCCAATGAGTGCCTGAGTATTTTGCTCGAGCGCTTCCAGGGTAAAGCTCCAGCTTTCCAGCAACCAATCGATCTCGGCATTGTTTCCTCGAAGATGTTTTTGCGCCAGCTCGTGGAATTGCCATTGCACATCGAGCGCGCCGATCGTCGTCCCGTTTTCAAGATCGACAATCCAACGTCCGGTGGGGTCCCGCGAAATATCGCGCGTACTTTGCACGGCATCGTTGAGAACAAGATTTCGTGGCAGCCGGCCTTCTTCTAAAAGCGAGAGCACACAGGCGGTCGTGCCGATCTTCAACGCCGTGGCGAACGGACTCATGTTTGAATCGCCAATGAGCAAATGGAGCCGGCGATACTTGCGGTAATCGGCCAAAGGCTCGTCGCGCGCGTTGATAATAGCGCGGTTGAACTGCACCCATTGATAAAT